>JAGVFS010000001.1 GCA_020057535.1 Patescibacteria group bacterium | reverse complement strand
TTCCAGAAATTAAAGCCAATCCTTGAGCGGTTATGGTAAAACCGCAAGGTAGAAAAAAAGTTAGGACTCCCATTAAAAATGGCATATATTTTCCTTGAAATTTACTCTCATCAACAATATGTCTTGTTATAAATTTTGGCATCGTAAACTGAAATTTACGAAAAGCTTTTATTTCTAACATTTGCAAAGACAAAAAAAACATCATTACAGAAACAAAAACAATTAAAACAGAAGTAAAAGTCAAAGATACTTGTAATTTACTGCCAATAGCTCCAATAACTCCTCCCAAAATAGCGTAAGAAATAAGTCGTCCGATATTAAACATTAAATGAGGCTGAAGTTTTTTTAAGATTGATTCTTTTTCAGCGTACAATTTTAGCCATTGTTTAGACATCGAAAGAATGATTCCGCCCACCAAGGCCGCGCAACTAGAAACACCGGCCAATAATCCTAAAAGAAAAAATGCCGGCAAAGACGAAGTTGAATTAACATTTATTAAACCCGCAAGGCCGCTGTTTTTAATTAAGAAAAAACCAATAATAATAAATAAAGCCGTGACGACGATAGTAAAAAAATTATTTTCCTTTTTTTGTTCCGTGATTTCTGCTGGCTTGTCAAAAAAGAGATAATTTTCTGTTTTAAAAATTGAATTTAACATCGCTGTTTTTGGCCTTTTATCATTATATTCAATCAATACTTCGCCTTTAGTTAATGAAGCTTCAATTGATTTTATATTTTCTAATTGCAATAATTTTTTCTCAATCAAAATCTCGCAAGAAGCGCAATGCATCCCTTTTACAAAATAAAGATGTTCTTTTAAAGCATTTTGAACATTAATAAATTCAGTATCTTCTTCTACTTCATATCCAAAATTTTCTATTGTCTCTATAATTTTATTTTTAGAAATCAAAACATCATCAAATTCTATTTGACAGTCGTCGGTTTTTTCATCAATCTCTATGTTTTTTATTCCTTCTAAAATATCAATTTCTGTTTCAATCAGAGTTTTGTCATTTTCAGAATTAATATTTGAAATTTTAAATTTTAATTTTGTGAACATAAATTTTTATTAGTAATTAAATTATTTATTAAGCAGTTTTGTGACTCTTAGAATTTCTTGAGTCATCTCTTGTTTTCTTTTTTTATTTTTTGTTCCCATTGCTGTTCTAAAACAAGTGTTAAGATGGTTTTCCATTAGCATTTGATGAGCGGATTTTAAAAGACCTATTGCCGCTAAATTTTGCTGCATAATATCAATGCAGTATTCATTGGCTTCTACCATCTTAATAATTTTACCTAAAAGACTATGAGCCTTTTTAAAATTGATTAATGTGTTCTGTTTAGCGTTTTTCATAAATTTTAAATTTTATTTTTAAATAAAAAATACCCCAACCATAGGTATGGGTTTATATTATTAAATAAAAAAATTTTGTCAATATATATTTATCCACATCCTAATTATAAGTCGTGGCTTATTTTTTAAATAAAAATTCACTATTAATAGTTATGTTATTAATAGTAAATTTATTTTTCGTCATATTTATTTATCTTCCATCTACCATTTAATTTGAGGTTTTATTAAAAAAAGAAGAAATAGAAATTGGCGATGCGGGATTATATTTAGTAATGAGTTTGAGAAATTATAATATTGATTATTTTGTTTAGTATTTAATTTGGGATTAAAAGAATGGCAATGATATTTTACAATATAAAAGATATAAAAAAAATTAATCTATCCTGAAATTTATTCTAAAATATAAAAAACAATTTTAAAAATTAAAATTAAAATATTTAAAAATTAGAAAATTGTAAAAATTTCCTCTTAAAATTTTTATCATTTGTTATTTATATTTCCAAAAATATTTTATTCCGTCTCTAATGTGAATTCTAGTGAGTCTATTAAATATTATTTTTAATAAACCCCCTGCGCTGCCTTTTCCATGATAATGAATCATTTCCGCTTCAGGAAAAAACCAAACTTCCCATTTTTTTTGCCAAGAACGTCGACACCAATCAGTATCGGAAAAATACATTAAAAATCTTTCGTCAAGTTCACCAATTTCTTCTAACGCTTTTCTTCGTATTAAATTATTCGCGGTTATAAGCCAATCCACTGGAGCTGGTATTTTTCTATTATAATCTTTCATTAAAAATCTATCTAAATCTTTTTGGACAAATGAAAATTTATTTAAAAAAAATAGACGGCGAAAAGCCGGAGTCCATAATTTATAAAATCTAAAACAAGAATATTGCAAGTTTTCATTAATATCTAAAAGTTTAGAAGCGCATAGTCCTACTTTTGGATTTTTTTCCATAAAATTAATCATTTTTTTTATAGAATTTTTTTTACAAAAAATATCCGCATTTAAATATAAAATGTATTTACTTGTTTTTTGAGTTTTTTTAATGCTTAAATTTGCCGCTTTGACAAATAAAATATTTTTTTCTATTGGAATGAAAATAATTTTTGGAAAGTTTTTTTTTATCATTTCTTCTGTTTGTTTTTTTGATTCAATGTCAACAAAAATAATTTCGTGTTCAAAGTCGCGAGCCTCTTCTTGAATAGATTCTATGCTTTTTTTAAGCGTATCAAGAGGGGCTTTATAATTTGTGATAGCGATTGAGAGAAACATAAAATAGAAGTTAGTTTATAGTTTAGTTTGTAGAAAAATAATAAACAAAAAATATTATTTTATTTTTTTTATATTAAATTGTAATAGCTATTTTAAATAGCTAAATTTTTTAAAAAGGTGTATATTATAAATAATTTAAAGTAATCATATAACAACTAAAATTGGTTGTAAAATTTTTATGTTAAGAACTCACACTTGCGGGGA
>JAGVFS010000002.1 GCA_020057535.1 Patescibacteria group bacterium | reverse complement strand
TCTATTATTGCCATTACATTTGCCATTGCCTCTTTTTCTCCTAATTTAGCCAAAAAATATTCTTTAATAACTTTAATTAAATTTTCTAATTTTATTATTTTGGTTGTTTTAACTAACAAGCCCAACATTGCTGTATTAGGTTTATCTTTTTTAATAAATTCTAAAGCAATTTTTGAAGCGTCTATAAATTTAATTTTATATTTAACAAAATTAAATTGTTTAAAATTTTCATTATTTTTTTTAGATGAATTAATTATTAAAATTCCATTTTTTTCTAATCCCTTAGTAATATCAATAGTTTCAATTAAATCTTCATCCAAAACTAACACTGCTTTTGGGCGCAAAATTGGTTCGTGAGTTAAAATTTTTTGATCAGAAATTCTAACATAAGCGACAACAGGAGCGCCAGATCTTTCAGGTCCATATTCTGGGAAAGCTTGAATAAATTTTCCTTCTTTTAGGGCCGCTTCAACAATAAATTGAGCGGCTGATTTTGCTCCCTGCCCCCCCCGACCATAAATACATATTTCGAACATAAAAATATTAAATGAATCTAAATATTTTCTTTAAAAATATTCAATCTTTAGTTGAAAAATTATGAATTAATGTAAAAATGCAAATCTCAAAGTTTAAAAATAACAATTAAAATATAGGATTATTAAATCCTAAATTCCAATTTTAAACTTTACATTGTCATTTTTCATTTTGATTTTTAAACTTTAAATTTTTAATTCGCGTCTTTGGCGAATTAACATTCAATTTTAATGCATTGAACTGGACAAGAGTCTTCTATATTTTCATTGCATTTTAATTTTTCTACTTCAAGTTCGTCATTTCCTGTACCATTATTTTTTTTAGCTCCTTTAAGTAAAGATTTTCCGTCATCATCCATTTCCCAATAATCGGAACATAGGGCTGCGCAAGCCCCGCAACCAATACATTTTTCTCTATTATGAATAATTTTATACATAAAATTAAAATTAAAAAAATAAAAAACTATTTTTGAAGACTATAATTTATAAGGGCTTTTTTTATTATTTTCTCGTCAACCTCAAATTCTTTTTTAAAAATTATTTTTTCTTGATAATCAATATCTTCAAAATATGAAAGTTGTATTCTAAAAATTTTTTCATTAAATTCACCTTTAAAAATAGCTTTGCTTCTTTTAACTATTTTTTCTATAGAATGAAACTTATTAATTATAAAATATAAATCAATGTAATCTTTCCATCTATTTCGTCTGCCTAAAGCATACGCTTTCATAGCGGCAAGCGTTAAAAGACTGGGCATTTTAATTATTTTATCAAAATGCGCAGTATAATTAATCTTAAACGGATAGTAAAAAAAAGTAATCTTAACACCATTAACAAGAATTGTATACTCCCCTAATCTATTAACAATGACTTTATCAATTTTTATAAATTTTAAAATTATTTTTTTTATTTTTACGTTATTAAATTCTTCTTCAATAAATAAATCAAAATCTATTGATTCTCTATGTCCTATATGAAGCGCAATAGCTGTACCTCCAACTAATCCAAATTTTTTATTCATTTTTGTTAAAAATGGCAACAATTCTATTTGCTCTTTAGTTAAAATTTCTTTATGCATATTTATTAAAATATAAATTGAAATAATTTTTTACTTCAGGATAATAATTCTGCCTGCCCATTTTGGATGGTTTTGATTTAACGCGAAAAATTGTCGCTGTTTTTTTTACGCCTAAAATAGAAAGTAATTTTTGCACATCATCCCAATCGCCATAATTCAAAGTATGCTCAACAATTGATTCATCGCTTAAAGCATCGTAATTTTTTACGTACCATATTAAATATGGTCTTTTTTTAATAAAATTTATAATTTCTTTTCTGTCTTGCATAATAAATTAATTATAAAAACACTCTTCTTAAAAGTTCTTTACCAAAACAATATCAATATTATTTAATAGTCTAAAATTAGTTAATTATATTTTAATTTAATTAATGTTCTGAATAAAAGTAAAAAACAAAAATACTTTCATCTTATTTTGCAATTAACTACCATAAGTTAATCTTCTCCCCAATCCTTTTCAAAAACTTTTCTTACTTGTTGTATTAAATTTTTATTTACTAATAAAATTCCCAATTCTCGATTTTCATCTAGAGATGGAGAAGAAAAATTGATTGATCCTAAATATAAAATTTTATTGTCCACTATAATAATTTTAGCATGTAAAAATGGTTTTTTCAAATATTTTATTTGTATATTATGCGTTTGAAAATATTGCTCAGTTTCTCGATTTATCTCGCTATCTTTAATGTCAGCCAAAAGAATTTTAATCCTTACTCCCCTTTCTTGAGCCTTGCTTAAAAATTTTTGTATTTCTTGATCTCCCATTATTTCAGCCATCACTAAAATTTCTGATTTAGCGTTTTTAATTATATTTTCCAATTTAGAGCGAGAATTAGTCGGACTAATTACTAAATTTTGGCGAGAAGAAGTAAATGATTTATTTTGCCAATCAGCCTCAAATAATTTTTTTATTTCCTTTACATCTTTTGAATCAAAATTAATCAAACCAAAATCGCGACTTTTATTAAATCCGGAATAAGTAAAATTACACGTCATAATAATTACAACTTGATCATCAATAATCATAAATTTACTATGAGTAAGGCTAAATTCAGGATTACCCCATTTTATTTGTATTCCACTCTCTTTAAATTCTTTAAAAATTTTTTTATTAAACCATTCTAAATTATAGGGATTTTTTTCTAAAATTATTTTTATTTCTACCCCTCGTTTTTTCGCGTCTTTTAACGCTTGAATAATTTTTTTATTAGACAAAAGATACATTTCTAAATTAATCGATTTTTGAGCTTTTTCAATTTCTTTTAAAAGAGGCCCTTCTTTTTCGTCTGGTAAAATAAATAAAATTTGTTTTACTAAAGAAGGTTCTAAAATTATTTGCTGCGACGATTTAAAATATTCAATAACAAAAGGCAAGCTTAAAATTGTCAAAGCTAAAATAAATATTCTAACTTTTTTAAAATCAATTTGTTTTAAAAAATTTTTTGTAAAAAATTTTATCTTTTTTTTTATTTGTATACTAATTTTTAATTCACAATTCATAATTCATAATTTTTATAATCGCTTTGCCGAAATCTTTAGCCGCTTGAGGTCCATTGGAAGTAATAATTTTTCCATCAATAACCACAGCTTGATCTACATATTCTGCTTCGCTTTGTTTTAAAATTTCTATTGGATTTTTATCTGTAAGGCTTGACCAAACTGTCGCCTTTTTATTTTTTAAAACTCCAGCTTTGGCTAAAACTGTCGGACTGATACAAATTGCCGCCAAAATTTTATTTTGAGAAATTGCTTCTTGACACAAACGATGCGCTTCTGAATTTTTTTGAAAAGCCGCAGCAGCGCCCGGTCCGCCAATAAAAACAATCGCGTCAAATTGATCAACTTTAATTTCAGAAATTAAAAAATCAACATTAACATTTCCACCTAAAGATCCATGAGCTATTCCTTTAAAATTACTAGCTAGTGTTATTTTAACGTCATTTAATTCTAATTCCCATCTTGTATCTTCATATTCCTTGTCTTGATATCCATCAAAAGCGATAATTAATAAAGCCTGTTTTTCAAACATTATTTTTGACATATTTTTCCCTTCCTCTTTTTTAGCGCAACCTCCTAAAAAAACAAGAAGAAAACTAGCTAAAAAAAGATTAAATAAAATAAATTTAGACATAAAATTAGATTAATTTATTTCAATGTTTCTTTATTCTTTCTAAAATCATTTTTATTTCATTTTGAGTGATTGCTTTAGTTAAAAACAATATAATAAAATAAAAAATAAATCCTAAAAAAATTAATACAAACCACAAAATCATTGATTTTAAATAAAAAATAAATAATCCCATTACCGTAACACTAAAAACAGATTTTAATATTTTTTTAATTAATTCTTTGCGTTTTAAAATAGATTCTATTGATTCTGAAAAAATTTTGTTAATCCAAAATAGAGATAAACAGAACATTATCATAGGAACTATTGTTGCAGTCCAAGCAGCGCCGATATAACCATGAATAGGAATAAAAATTAAATTTAAAATAATACTAACAAACATGCCAATACCTAAAATAAACGTACTAATAACTTCTTTGTTGCAAGCGTTTAAAAATGGAATAATTATATAACTTAAAAAAATAAAAAATAAACCGATCATTAAAATTTTTAGAACTAAAATAGAATTAGCAAATTCTATGCCATATATACCAAGAATAATTTTATCGCTTAAAATAATAGAAATAACTGAAATTGGCAAAATGATAAAAATTAAATAAATAGCAGCTTTTTCAAAAATATAAATCAATTTTTCTTTTGAAGAAATAAAATAATTGCTAAAAGCTGGAAATAAAGAAGCGGCAAAAATTCCCGGAATAAATTGCAAAGCAAAAGTTAATTTAAATGCCGCGCTATAAATTCCAACATTTCTATCATTAGTTAAAGTTGAAAGTAAAATTATATCTGAATAACTCAAAATTCTGGAAAAAATTATAACAAAGGAAAAAGGAATTGTAACTTTAAGTAACCAAAAAATTATTTTTTTATCAAAAAGAATAATTTTTGGAAAAATTAAAGCGTTTTTTCTTAGAGAAATTAAAACAAATAAAAAATTAGCTAAACCTCCTAAAATTAAAGCTAAAAATAGACAATAAAGAGGCAGTCTTAATAATAAAACTATCGATCCCAATAGAACCACTAATACTTGATAAACAATTATTCCAATAGCTTCATATTTTAAATTTTGTAAACCGCGCCAAATAGCGTAAAAAGTTGAATTTAAACAATCTAAAATCATTGTTCCACTAGCCCAATAAACTAAAATTTTGGTTTCTAAAGGATAGTTTAATAAATTAATAACCAATATGATTATTAAAAAACAAATTGCGCTAGCTAATATTTTAAAAATAAAGATATTACTTAAATAAGTAATTATTTTTTCTTTACATTTTGCAACTTCTCTAATTAAAACTTGATTTAATCCAAGATCAATAAAAACAGAAAAAATAACAGTAAATGAAAGAGCAAAAACATATTTTCCTAGATTAATATCGCCAATTATTCTAGCAATAAAAATAAAATATCCGAAAGTTAAAATTTTTTGAATTATTGAAGCAAACATTAAATATGTTGTGTTTTGAGTAATAGTTTTCATAGAAATAACTTGTAGTTTGCTGAAATTAAGTAATTTAAAATCCAAAATAAAATTTATAATTTATT
>JAGVFS010000041.1 GCA_020057535.1 Patescibacteria group bacterium | reverse complement strand
TGGTGCCGAGGGCGGGACTCGAACCCGCATGGGAAAATCCCACTGGATTTTAAGTCCAGCGTGTATACCATTTCACCACCTCGGCTAAATAGGAATAATTTTTAACTTTTAAAAATTAAATCTCCTAATTCTGCATTCATAATTCTACATTCTAATCTTGGAACATTTATATAATTCCACTTGAACTTATTTTATCAAAAATTCGTAAAAAAGAAAAGATTTATTGTGTTTTAGTATGGCAGACTTACCCAACGCGACGACACATTCCGTGTCTAATAACCGGAAAAGCAAAGAGAAAAAATTTTCCACATTTCAATTTACCCCAGTCCTAAAAATTTTTCTTTTAAGGAATGAAAATTTTTTCTCTTTGCTTATTTTTTGTTGACGCAAAAGCACGCCGTTGCTTTTACTCTTTGTTTTATTGATGAATAAATTTTATTTCTTGTTTGCTTCTGTGAAAAATACATCCTTGACGAAGAGGATGTATTTATTCTAAAATTTCGATGTTAAAACATTTGATTACGGCCAGGACTTATTGTCAACATAAATTTGTTTAAGAACCGCATTACCATTTTCATCAACAGAAACTTTTGCAAAAGATTCTTTATCTAAAAAACTGAATTCACGACCTTTGCCTTCTGGAATATAATATTCCTCAATTCCATAAACTATATAAATACGAGAGTTACTAAAACGTTGTTGTGGAAAGAGATCTGCCTGACTTTCTAGACCGCCGTTTGCCACTTTCCCTTTAATAAATATTTGATCGTCGGTAGATGGTTTAGTCTTTTGGACTTTTTGCGCTGTCCAATATTTTCTGCTTTGATGAAGGATAACATATACAGTATCGCCATTTTTAATTTGCTCATTACTAAATAGATAGGAATCAAGATTAGAAATTTTATATTGGAAAGTAACATAATCGCCGCGCAACCAATCTGTCGGATCAACAGGTTCTATCTTTAGTAATATTTCGGTTCCACTAGTAAGCACCGCCATTTTAAAAATAACAATGCCAAAAATAATCAATATCTGTAATGCTATGGCCAAAATAAATTTTGTTTGTTTGGTCGTTTTCATAATTATTGTGAAATTTGTTGTGATTCAGATTTGACGCCCTTAAGTATATAGCGCCTTCCTTTTTCCATAAACCAGCCAACAATAAAAAGAAGAATTCCAGCGCCAATAAAGAAAATACTTTTATCAAGAAAAGTAAAAAACCAATCAAAATACTTGACGATTATTAGTAGAAATAGAAAAAAAGCGCCTAAATTAATAAACCACACCTCTTTTCTTAAATATCCAGAAAAGATAAGTCCAAATAATTCAAGAAAAATTGCGAGATTAAAAATCAAGGACCAAAATACTCCTTTGCCGGAAAGTTCGCTTCCACTATAAATACCATGAACGAACATATTTTGTTCAGGAAGTAAAGCAATAAGGCCGAACAAGGCTGTAAAGACAAAAACGGCAATAAGTTCAAAATGTAAAATCAGTCTCTTGCCAACAGAATAAAGTGTAACACCGACAATTGAGGCCATAAAAATAAATAATGATAAAGTAATTTGCCAAGAACCAAAAATTGGCTTTCCTTCAGTCATACTGCCTAAAACATCGAGACCTGATTTTGTAGAAAAAAAGAATAGTACACCAGTAATAACGATAATTCCGAGCACTAAAAACACAAGAGCAAATCTTTTAAATTTAATTTCTTTTTCATGTAAATGGCCAAGTACATAAAATAATAATGCGATAAGAGTCAAACCAGCGAATATTGCCGAAGTTTTAATATCTTTGCTTTGCAACCATTCGGTAGCTTGCGCCACCCACCAACCGGTAAATCCAATTAAACTAAACACAAGTGTGTATATTGTTTTGAAAGAATACGTACTAACTAGACCAATAACGGAAGTTATAAACAAAATTATGCGCCACGAAAATGGGTCGCCTAAATCTCTATTAAAAGATAATAGCGTAACACCGAGAAAGAAAAAAGATAAAAGTAAAAATAACTGACTAACTGCATCTTCTTTTGAAAGCGCAAATCTAAAATACCATTCTTTGTCTTGTGATGGATGACCCTTCTTTCTGCGTCTGATAATCAAGAACACGATTAAACCAATTATTATTAATGGAATTAGAAAATTCATATCAAAAAAGCTAAATATATTTTTAGTAAAATTCTTTTAATTCAGGTGGCATTTTTTTACGTATTGCCCGGCCTGTGATAAATGTAATTATAGTGGCGACAAACAACAAAAAGGAAGATGTTAAAAGAAAAGAATTAAATCCGAGTTCAGTAAAGATGTTGAATGGATGTCCAATAATGGCGATAATACCCAGTGGTATGGATAGATAAAATAACGGATAAGATTTCAGAGCGTAAGCCACGGCGATAGTGCCAATCATCCATAAAATAAAACCATCGGGCCAGTTAGCGCGAATATGAAACATCTGAGCTATTAAAAAAATGCCAGCACCATAAATTATTGCGCCAAGCAAAATTAGGGCTTCACCGGTTTTTGATAAATTCATCTTTTCCTTCAAATACCAGCCGGCGACATAAGAAATTAACATTGCAGCGACGATAATAAAAATTTTAATCGGTTTTGTCATCTCTTGCCAATTAGCGGCAATAAAAGAAAAAATTCCGGCGCCAACTAAAATAGCGCCAATCGTTACAATAATCTGGATTGTTCTTTTTGAGATATCCTTTTTTTCTTCTTCGTTAACTATTACATTAAAGCTTTCTTGAATAACATCAATACCCCAACCCTGATTAAGTAATTCTTTGTAGATCTCCTCTTTTGATTTTCCCTGAGCCAACGCGTTTTTTGTGTAATTTGTAAGTTTTTGGTCAAGCATAATTTTATCTTTTCTAATTATA
>JAGVFS010000003.1 GCA_020057535.1 Patescibacteria group bacterium | reverse complement strand
GCGAGCCATTATTTAGCAATACTATTCGCCAACCAAAATTAAAATTTTGACTGGCGCAATAATCCAATAATTTTAAAACATTATTTTTTAAAATTTTTTCTTCATTATAAATTGGCAAACAAAATTCTATAAACATAAATTATTTTTTAGCAATTCCATAAATAGTTAAACCAAAAGGGATTGGCAAGTTATAAAATATAAATTTATTTTCTAAATTTAAAATTAAAAATAATAATTTATTGAGATGTTTGTTAAAATTTTTCATTTCTGACTGATGTTTTATTTTTTTAAAGAAGAAAATAAATAATATTTTTTTTATTATTCTTACAATAAATATGATTGGAAATAAAAATGAATTCCAATAGTTTAATTTTATAATTTTAAAGCCAGCTTTGAATAGTTTATCTAAAATATTTTTTTATTGTAGCGGCGATAATGTTCCATGGCAACATCATGTGAACTAAATAAAAACTGAAAAGCTGGAATAGTAAAAAAGAAATATCCATTTTGTTTGAGTGATTGAAAAATATTATTTATAACAATATGGTCATTTTGTAAATGTTCAAGTAAGTCAAAGCAACAAATTGCGTCGTAATAATTATTTTGAAAATTATATTTTTCAATATCAATTAAAATTGTTTTATATTTTTGTTTTTTTACTATTTCTATGGCATTTTGATTATTATCTAATGCAATTGTTTGCCCAAATTTTTTTAATATTTCTAATTCTGTTCCAGTACCACAACCAATATTTAATATTAATCTATCTTTTTTATATTTTTTAAATATAGAATTTAATAAATTAAAAATTAAAATTTTTCTTGCTTTATACCAAAAATGCAAACCATCTGTTTGTTTTTGTATTTGTAATTGTAAAAAATCTTTATAATCCATAATTTAATAATTTTTATAAATCAACGTATTTCCTCTTTAAAAAACTAATTTATAATTATTCAGAATATAATTGTCAACCGGATTATTTTTATTATATTTAAATTTTTCCATTAGTTTATAACTAAACTTTGACAAAAATTCTAAACAATATTATAAAATTCTTTATTTTAGCAAAAATAATTTTATTTAAAAAAATAAAATGGCTTATTTAAGAGAAGTTGACAAAATGCCAAAGTTTAGAAATACCTTAAAAAGGTAATTATTTTTTAACATAAATAGCGCTTAGTTTGTCTATATAAATTTTTCCCCATTCTTTGGAATTATTTAAATAATCCCTTAAATGATTTTTGTTTATGTTTTTGTTAATTTCGTCTTCGTTAAAGCCGAGAAAATATTCTTCAAACCAATTAAATTTATATTTTTTTTCTTTAATGTCTAATAAAACCAATTTAATATCGTATTCGTTTAATTTTTTTTCTATTTTTTCTTTGTCAAAAAATTCATAATCTTCTTCTAAAAAAGTGTGTTTGGCAAATGGATATTGCGGCAAACGACCATCAATAAAAAGTTTTCTTTCTGGTATAGTCCAAATCATATACCCCCCCCAACCATAAGGATTAAAAAATTTTAAATTATTATATTGAGGATTGTTTTTTAAAAAAACTACAGCTTTTTGAGGATAATTATTATTAAAAGATAAAAATGGATCAGATGTAAAATTTATTTTAATCAATTGATTAAGAATAATTAACAAAAAACCAATAATTAAATATGATTTTACTAAAAATAATTGTTTAGGAAATTTTTTAAATATTTCTTTAAAATCAAATGAATCAACAAAAAATGTTATTAACATTGGAAAAGAAATAATAAATAACAAAGGGAAATGTCTTCTTGATTTAAAGGCTAAAAAAATAAAAAATAATGAAATTAACAAATCCCATAGGATTATTTTTTTTTCTTTTTTTATGGCATCAACAATTGATAATATAATAACTATTGCGATAAAAGCGGTGTATAATAATTGCCAATAAAGAATTGGAAAAGAAAAAAACGGCAACCATTCTTGTATGTGTGTCTGATAAAAAGCGTTTTTATAATCAAATAAAAATTCATAAAGTTTAAATCCATAGGGAGTGAAAAAGGTAATCAAAGCGCTAAAAAAAGCAAAATAAAAAAAAGTTAATTGTGAATTGTCGCGAATTTGAATTAGACGTGATTTGGATTTTAATTTGTCAATTACTGTTTTAATCAATTTAATTACTATCCAAAAAAATATTATAAAAATTCCGATTAAAAATCCAGCGTGAAGGCAAGCCCAAAAATAAAAAAGAGGCAATAGCCAAAATAATATTTTTGTTTTTTTGTGTTTTTCATAATTATAAATAATAATCAATAAAAGTAATAAATTTAACACAGTAATTTCTTGCATTCTAACCCCTAAATGTGGAATCATTGCTAATACCCCTATGGCTTGAAAAAACAGAATAAAAAATAACCCTTTTTTCTCTTTAAGAAAATACTTTTGAACGAATAAATTTAAAAGAATTAAAGTTAATAATATAATTAAAGCAAAAAAAATATTAACAGCCAAATAGCCAAAATTTTTATACAACAAGAAAGTAATGACATTTATTAGCCATTCGTGATCAACCCATTTTTTGCCTTCTAATGTCCAGTTATAATATTCATAAGTTGGTACCGCTTTTTCATTAATAATTTGCTCGCCAACTTTTAAATGCCAGCCTAAATCAGGATCTAAATAACCATAAGAATGAGCTAATAAATAACAAAAGACAAGAGTATAAAATAATATCTGAATAATTTTTTGAAAATTAATTTTTTTCATAGTATTATTATTTTCATAGTATTATTTAATATTATTATAACTTTTTTTTAAAAAAACATAAAAGACGTTAAGTAAGTTGAATCCGTTATTTAATGAAAAAATTGAACTTTTTTATTTTTTTAATTTATAATTTTGCGTTTATAAATTAAAATTTATTTCTGGTGGGGTGGCTGAGTTTGGTTGAAAGCGCCGTGCTCGAAACGCGGTATGTTTGAAAGAACATCGTGAGTTCAAATCTCACCCCCACCGCCAAGTTTTACATTCAGCGAAATTGAAAGATATTGCCTCGGCGCAAAGCGTTTCGGCATGGTATTTTTCCGCCGCCGTCGAATTTCGTATTTCGTTTCGTGAAATGCGTCGATAGAAATGAAGTTGTGTTTACCACGTCCATCCGTGCGCACACAATAGATTTACTTTTCTTATTTTGCTTGCCAAGTTCATTATAATTTAGTATTGCTTATAGCAAGAATTGGGATTTAATCCTATAATATAACCTTATAACAATAATACTATTTTATGACAAGCAAGTTAAATAAAATTACCAACAATATCGGAAAATATAAAAAAATCCAGAAACAAAAAGGGTGTTTCGCAGAATAGGTTGTCAAAAATGGCAGATGTCGCCTATAACACCATTATCAAAATTGAATCGGGAACAATTCAAAATTCAACGATTGACACTTTATCAAAAATCGCCAAAGCGTTAGGTGTTAAGGTTGATGATTTAATCAAAAAATAATATATTTTTATGTTATTATTTTATAATACTTTAACCAGAAAAAAAGAAAATTTTCGACCTATTAAAAAAAATATTGTTAAAATCTATACCTGTGGACCAACTGTGTATAATTATGCTCATATTGGAAACTTAAGCGCATATTTGTTTTCAGATCTATTAAAAAGGTATTTGAAATATTCTGGTTTTAGATTGATTGATGTAATGAATTTAACAGATGTCGATGATAAAACTATAAAAGCTTCGCAAGAAAACGATCAGTCATTGAGGCAATATACATCTTTTTTTATTGATGCATTATTGGAAGATTTTGAAAAATTAAATATTATTAAACCTAAGGTTTTGTGTAGAGCAACGGATCATATCAATGGAATGATTGATTTAATAAAAAAATTAGTTAACACTGGACACGCCTATCAGGCAGAGGATGAATCTGTTTATTATAAAATATCAACCTTTAAGGATTACGGAAAATTTGCTCGACTCAAAAAGGACCAGCTAAAAAATGATGCGAGTGGAAGAATTAGTAATGATGAATACAAAAAAGAAGAAGCCACAGATTTTGTTCTATGGAAAAAATGGAATGACAAAGACGGAGAAATTTGCTGGAATTCTCCGTTTGGCAAAGGTCGACCCGGTTGGCATATAGAATGCTCGGCCATGAGCATGAAATATTTAGGCGAAACCCTCGATATACACACTGGAGCAGTTGACCTAATATTTCCTCATCACCAAAATGAAATTGCTCAAAGCGAGTCTGTGACAGGGAAACAATTCGTTTGTTTTTGGTTACACAGAGGATTTCTAAAAATCAATAATGAAAAAATGTCAAAAAGTTTAGGAAATATTTATACTTTAAAAGATGTTTTAAAAAATGTTCCTAACCCACTGGCATTTAGATATTTGATTTTAATAAGCAACTATCGACTTGGTCTAAATTTCACATTTAAATCTCTTAAAACAGCTTCTAATACATTAAGTAGATTACAACATTTTATTAGAAAATTATCCGAGATCAATAATAGTATTATTGAAAGCGAAAAAGATATTAATAAAATTAAGGTCTTTGTACAAAATTCAAAAAATAATTTTAAAAATGCCATGGACGATGATTTAAACGCGTCAGAAGCTATAGCAGATTTGTTTGATTTTACAAAAAAAATAAATAATTTAATTGATAAGGACAAAATTAGTGTTAATGGTGCAAAAATAGTTTTAAATTTTTTGCAAGAAGTTAATCAAGTTTGGGGGTTTTTA
Source organism: Patescibacteria group bacterium (assembly GCA_020057535.1). Lineage (GTDB taxonomy): Bacteria > Patescibacteriota > Patescibacteriia > UBA2591 > PGYQ01 > PGYQ01. The sequence continues at coordinate 4,367 of JAGVFS010000003.1, read as the reverse complement.
AAATTTAATGAAGAAAGTATTGACGATGATTTAAGAAAAAAAATTGAATATTTAATTGAAAAGCGGAACGAATATAGATTAAAAAATGACTGGATTAATGCTGATAAAATTAGAGATAAGTTGATAAAAATGAATGTTATTATTCGAGACGATAAAAATTTAACCAGATGGGAATTAAAATGATAAACATATATAGAACCTTTTGCGAAATAACTTCTCATTTATTAAAATTCTAATAAAATAAAGGTATACAATGAGATATATTTCCTTAAAGCAACGACCGAGATATTTTCTAAGCTTTGCTGGCTTAATGGTCGAATAATTTATTCGGTTGGTTGCTAAAATTAAATAAGATTGGCTTGATTACAGAATTGAACGGCTTAATAAAAATAATCTTAAGCGTAAAAGAAAAATAGGTGGAGGTAAAAAAAAGAACTGACTACCCTTGAAGATCAATTACTTTTAGTTTTAGTTTGGTCTAAACTCTATCCCGCCTATCTCTTTTTAGTTGTTAATGTGCGTAAGTCCTGTTGTATATAAATTATATATTTGGATTTGTTTTCCTCGTTTGAATATGTTAAAATATCGAAATGAAATCCAAAAAAATCAAACAAAAAAACAATAAACCAAAATTTCATTTTGAAATTAATTCAGAAACAAAAAAGGGCATCAAGGTTGTTTTACTTGTCGCTTTTGCTTTGATTTGTTTTTTAAGTTTAATTGAAATGACTGGCGATTTTGGAAAATTTTTTGATAATTTTTTAAAAATGATTTTTGGCTGGGGAAAGTGGATTATTCCTTTCCTTTCAATTCTTTTGGCTTATTTATTTTTAAGTCCCAAATATATTTTTAATAAAACAAACTGGTTGGGATTTTTTTTATTTATTTTAAGTTTTTCTGGATTGCTTCAATTTTTTACCCCTTATCCAGCTAATTTTCAAGATGGATTTTCGCATTATAATAATGGTGGATATTTGGGATTTTTAATTAATTATCCTTTATATAAAATAATGGGTGCATGGGGAGCGCAGATAGTTTTAAACGCTTGTTTGATTATTGCGCTTTTATTGATGTTTAATACTTCGCTTTTAGCTTGGCATAATTTTATTTTAAAAATTTGCGAGCTTATAAAAAACATTAAATTTAAACGAGAACAAAAAGAAATGTTAAAACATGAAAACATTAAAACATTAAAACAAGAAAGCGCAGAAATACAAAAACAAGAAGGAATTAAAAAAGAGAAGGAACAACTCAAAGAGCAAGTTAATTTATTTCAGGAATTGACGCCATTTATTAAAAAATCTAAAATAATTCATCCGATAAATTTGCCAATGGATTTATTGGAAAAAAATTATCAAAAACCCACGAGTGGAAATGTTAAAAATAATCAAGTAATTATCCAAAAAACTTTAGCTAATTTTGGCATTCCAGTTGAAATGAGAGAAATAAAAGTGGGTCCGACAGTCACTCAATACTCTTTAAGGCCAAGTGATGGAATAAAACTTTCTCGAATTATCGCTTTGCATAACGATTTATCTTTAGCCTTGGCGGCTCATCCGATTAGAATGGAAGCCCCAATTCCTGGAGAATCTTTGGTTGGCATTGAAGTCCCCAACAAATCAACGGCTGTTGTTGGCTTAAGAGAAATTTTAGAAACCGAAGAATTTAAAACCAGCCATTCTCATTTAACATTTGGTTTAGGCAAAGACGTGGCTGGAAAAGTATGGGTGGCTGATTTAGCAAAAATGCCTCATATTTTAATTGCCGGCGCGACAGGGGCTGGGAAAACCGTTTGCCTGAATAGTTTTATTATTAGCTTGCTTTATAAAAATCACTCAGAACAATTAAAATTTATTTTTATTGATCCTAAAAGAGTGGAATTAAATATTTACGAAGGCATTCCTCATCTTTTAACTCCGGTTATTATAGATATTCAAAAAGCGATTAACGCTTTAAAATGGGTGGTTGGTGAAATGGATCATCGTTTCTATTTGCTTTCTGAAGATAAAAAACAAAACATTAAAGAGTATAATAAAGAGACTGAAAATCCATTGCCATATATTGTCATTGTTATTGATGAAATGGCTGATTTAATGATGCAAGCTTCTTTAGAAGCGGAGGTTTTAATTATTAGATTGGCTCAAATGGCTCGAGCGGTTGGTATTCATTTAATATTAGCCACTCAAAGACCGTCAGTGAATATTATTACTGGATTAATTAAAGCTAATATTACCACACGAATCGCTTTTGGCGTCGCTTCTTCAATTGATTCTCGAACAATTTTAGATTCCAGCGGGGCAGAAAAACTTTTGGGTCGCGGGGATATGCTTTATATTTGTCCAGAACTTTCAAAGCCAAAGCGTTTACAGGGGGGGTTTGTTTCTAATGAAGAAATAAAAAGAATTGTCGCTTTTATTAAAGAAAAATACGAACCAGAATATCAAGAGGAGATTATTAAAAAAATAGATGTTTCAAATATTGAAAATTTTTCGATTGATTCTAAAAATGACAGTGATGCTAATGGCGTTGATAATGACGATGAACTTTTATCTCAAGCTAAAGAAGTGATTTTAAAATATAAAAGAGCTTCGGCTTCTTTATTACAAAGACGTTTGCGAATTGGCTACGCTCGCGCCGCTCGACTTTTGGATTTATTAGAAGAACAAGGGGTTATCGGTCCGGTTGATGGAGCTAAACCTAGAGAAATATATATTATTGAAGAAAACAATTAACAATTAACTTTTTTTGAGGTTTAACCTTTGCATTAATAATGCGGAAGTGAGACTTCCGCATTATTAGTTGTTGTTTCTCAATTTGTTTTTAAAAGCTATTTATTATGACTTGGTTAAAGGAAATTATTAAAACTAAAACATTATTTATTTATTTATTTTGGGGTTTTATTGGGATTAAATTTCTTTCGTATTTTTCATCAATAATTGGAAATGAAAGTGAAATTATTTCTTTATTATTGTGGCTTATATTTATTATTTACATATTGCCGTTTGTTTTGGTTAATATAAAATATAAAGAATTGAATTGGGAAAAACAAATTTTTTGTTTTTTATTTTCACTAATCCATATTTTTATTCTTTGTTTTATTGTTAAAACTCTAATTTGGTGGGGAAATGATTTTAAAGAAATAATAACCGTTGGAAATTTAAATGTTTTTGAAGAAATATTTATAATATTTAGAATGGTAGGGGTTTTACCAATTGGATTTATTCTTCTTTTTTTCCCTTTTTATTTTGTTTGGAAAAAATATAAAAAATTCACTAAAAAAAGAATTATTTTTTGTGTAGTTTTCTTTTTATTGATAGGTTTTTTATTTATTTATTTCTGGCTTTGGAATATATGTTCGTTGATGGGGGGAGATGCATTAAGTTGTTTCTCTTCATTAAATTTTAATATTTTAAATTTTTTCAAATAAATATGTTTGGAAATATTAGAAAATTTTTTTTAACAGTTATTATTTTAATTATTTTTTTATTCACAAATTTTGAAATTTCTCAAGCGAATATGATGGTTACTCCAGAAATGGAAAGAGAATTATGCGAATTAATTAAAAGTCTTGGAACAATTGAACAAAAAATAGAATCAAATGAACATTGTAAATCAATTTTAGGAACAGAATGGCCAGAACTAATTATAGAACCAAAAATTCAAAATGGAGAAGAGCCAGTGATTTTAATTCCAGGGTTTGGAGCAAGTTTTAATTGGGATTTAATATTTAATCAATCAATTAAAGAAACTAAATGGAAATTTACCCCAACTATTTATAATTATGATGGAATTATTGAATCTTTTGAAAAAGCTGATTTTAAAAAAGATCAAAAATTATTCATTTTATTTTATGACTGGCGTCAAAAAAATAATGAAACATATAAAAATTATCTCATTCCTTTAATTAAAGAAATAAAAAAAATAACTGGCTCGAATAAAATAGATATTGTCAGTCATTCAATGGGCGGGCTAATCGCAAGAGCGTACATTCAATCAGATGATTATCAAAACGATGTTGATCAATTGATTATTTTAGGCACTCCAAACAATGGATCAAGTGAAGCATATTTGCCATGGGAAGGAGGGGAAATTCCAGAAGAATGGCCATGGATAACGTGGGGATATATTAAATGGCTTAAAATTATTCAAGATGACTCAAAAAGTTTTTTTCAAACAATTCGTAATCACATCCCTTCTGTTCAAGATGTTTTGCCAATTTATGATTTTTTAAAAAACAAAGAAACAGAAAAAATTATTCCTGTTTCAGAAATGGATGAAAATAGCGCGAATCATTTTTTAAACGAATTAAATAAACCGGAAAATGTAAAAAAACTTTTTGAAAGGGTTGAATTAAATATTTTTACTGG
>JAGVFS010000064.1 GCA_020057535.1 Patescibacteria group bacterium | reverse complement strand
GTGTGTAAATTAATCAAAATTAGAGTAGACTGTTCTGAATGGAATAAAGGGAATCTTATTTGTTCCTTATGCGTTTAAGTTTATTTAAAATTCACAGCTAGATTAAACTTTAAAATTACATAAGTAAAACTCTAAAATACTAGAACGATTAATTTAATTAAATGGTTTAATTTATTTTCTAAATCTTTCCGCCTATAATAAATTAAAAAACTATTTTTTTAAATCTCTGAATAAAGTATCGTTTGATTTTTACCATTTTTTTTAGCCTCGCGCAAAGCTTCATCTGCTTTAATAAGCCATTTTGTAATATTTTCTTCAGATAAACCCTCTTTTTCTTTTATAATTTTTTCAATTTCTTCTTCTGGAATTTGAAAAATTCCCACGCTAAATGTTATTAAAATATTTTTTTCAAAAACGTCTTTGAAAATTTTTAAATCAATATTTTTACCTTTAAAAATCGGCATTTCATTAAGTTCATCTAAAGAATTTTTCTTAATTGTATTAAGTGTGTTTTGTAATCGTAAAAAAGGCATTTTTTGTCTTTCTTCGGAAGGCAAAGAAAGTCCTTTTTCATTTGTCGCCGCTGAAGAATATACAAAAGAAAATTCATCGCCTCCAAAACGCGCTATAATATCGAATGGACGAAAAATAATTTGAAATAAATTTGCCAATTGTTTAATTATTTTATTTGCTTCTTCATGACCGCAAGTATCATTTATATTTTTAAATCCATCAAGATCCACCATAGCCACGCAAAGCTTTTTACAATAAATACTTTCTTTTTTTTGATATAATTCTCTTTGAATGGTTCTAAATATAGTGGGAAAAATTTTTTCTTTAAGAGCGGCTAAGTTTGGTAATCCTGTCAGCCAATCTATATGCGCTATACTTTCCAATTCTAATATTTTTTCAAAAAAAAGTTTTTCTCGAGTTTTTGCGATTTCTATCATATCGTCCGTGGTTAAATCTTTTTTTTCTTTTATTTCTTTTATTTTGTCCCAGAAATTTTTTGTAATTTCTTCTATTTTTGTTTTTAAATCTATATCTTCAATCGGATTCATAATTTCTTCTATTGATTTTTGTAAAATTTCCAAAATTTTTTCTTCTGTTATTTTTTCTGTTTCTTTTTCCGTTTCTTCTATTTTTTTATGTTCATTAGACATATTTATTAAAATAAAAAAAATAAATTTACAATTTAAATATCTAAATTTTTTACTTTTTTAGCATGGGTTTGAATGAAATGTTTTCGAGGTAGAACATCGCTTCCCATTAAAATATCAAAAATTTCATCCGTTGCTTCTACATCTTCAATGGTTATTTGTTTAATTACTCTGTGTTTAGGATCCATTGTTGTTTCCCATAATTGATCAGGATTCATTTCTCCTAAACCTTTATATCTTTGTATATCAATGGATTTATCTCCAGCTATTTTTATAATATCCTCTTTTTCTTCTTCAGAATAAGTGTAGTTTATTTGTTTATTAATTTGTATTCGATAAAGCGGAGGTTGCGCGATATAAAGATGTCCTTTATTGATTAATTCTGGAAAATAACGATAAAATAAAGTTAAAAGTAGTGTTCTAATATGCGATCCGTCAACATCGGCGTCAGTCATAATGATAATTTTATTATACCTTAATTTTTCTAAATTAAATTGCTCGGCGATATTTGTTCCCAAGGCGATGATTAAAGATTTAATTTCATTATTGGTAAACATTTTATCTAATCGTGTTTTTTCCACATTTAAAATTTTTCCTCTCAAGGGCAAGATCGCTTGAAATTCTCGATCTCGACCTTGTTTTGCGCTTCCGCCAGCTGAATCGCCTTCAACAATAAAAATTTCCGCTTTTTGAGCGTCTCGCGTTGAACAATCGGCTAATTTTCCAGGTAGGGTTATTCCTTCTAAAACTCCCTTTCTTAAAACTGATTCGCGCGCTTGACGAGCGGCTAAACGCGCTTGAGCAGATAAAATACATTTATTTAAAATATGTTCAGCTTCTCGCGGATGTTCTTCTAAAAAAATATTAAAAGCTTCATTAAAAATTAAATCTACAATCGAGCGAACTTCTGGATTTCCCAATTTATTTTTTGTCTGTCCTTCAAATTGAGGTTCACTAATTTTTATACTTATAATCGCGGTTATTCCTTCTCTTACATCTTCGCTAGTTAAATTTTCATCTTTTTCTTTTAAAAAATTTTGTTTTCGAGCGTAATTATTCAAAACTTTTGTTAAAGCGTTTTTAAATCCATTTAAATGCATACCTCCGTCAATTGTAAAAATATTATTTGCAAAACTAAAAATTGTTTCTTTATATTCGTCTGTGTATTGCAAGGCTATTTCCACTTTAATTTCATCAATTTCTTTTTCAATATAAAAAACCGATTCATGTTTAGGTTCTTTGTGATAATTTAAATGTTTAACATAAGAAGCGATTCCTCCCTCAAAATAAAATTGATATTTAAGCGGTGATTGTTTATCATTTTGTTTATCAATAACAATAATTTTGATGCCTTTTGTTAAATATGCTTGTTGGCGAAGATGAGATAGAATTATTTCCCAATCAAAAAAAATTTTTTCAAAAATTTTTGGGTCTGGTTGAAAGGTTATTATTGTTCCGGTTGGAAAAATTGTTTCAGAATTTTCTGGAATTTTTAATTTTCCTATCATTTTTATATCTTTTTGAGGAATCCCTCGTTTATATTCTTGAAAATAAATTTTTCCGTCGCGATGAACTTCAGCTTGCATTGTTTCAGATAGGGCGTTAACTACCGAAATTCCGACGCCGTGCAATCCACCAGAAACTTTATATCCTCCTTTTTGGCCAAATTTTCCTCCGGCGTGAAGTTTAGTCATTACTACTTCTAATGCTGATTTTCCTGTTGACTTATGAACGTCAACAGGAATTCCTCGACCGTTATCAGTAACTCTAATTTTATTTTCTGGTAATAATTCAATAATAATTTTATTACAAAAACCTGCCATTGCTTCATCAATGGCATTATCAACTGTTTCCCAAATTAAATGATGTAGTCCGGTTGTTCCCGTGCTTCCAATATACATTCCTGGTCTTTTTTTTACCGGATCAAGCCCTTCAAGTACAATAATTTGATCGGCTTTGTATTCGTTTGATTTATTTTTAATTGTTTCGTTAGTCATATTCTATTAATTAGAGCGTAAATAGACATTATGAAAATGACAAAAATTAATTTTTAAGTTTCATTTAATAAATGATTAAATAAATTAAAATTTAGAGAAAATTTTTTGCAAAATTTTAATTTTAATATCTATTGTTAAATAACGCTACGTTGTAGTATAATACTCTTGTTATCTTTTAAATATTGTACCGGTGTTTTGTAATTTAATGATTTTAATCTTTTTTCAAAATTATATTCATTCACAAAATTAATAACTT
>JAGVFS010000005.1 GCA_020057535.1 Patescibacteria group bacterium | reverse complement strand
TTTTTCTAAATTAGAGATCCTTTCCTCTAATTTAGAGAAATCTGTAGAAGTAGAAGCTTCTACAGATGTTATTGCTCGCGCTTCGCATAAAATCAAAGCGCAAAAAAGCAAAGAAATACCAATTTTCATTTTTTCCCCTCCTTATTAAATTTTAAAAGAGCTTTCAAAAGCCTCTTTAATTAAAAGAGATTATACCTATTTTTTTCATTTGTCAAGCCTTAATTTCCCTTTTCCATCATGTTAACACAATATTTAGGGGGGTCATTTTGCTTAATTTTAAAAAGCATTTTAACTTTATTTCTTTTATAAATTGAAATTTTTAGATGCTTTTCTAAATATTCACCCAAGTGGGTTTATTAATTTTAAATTATTATCTTTGAATATTTATTTGATTGTAATTTTCCTATTAATATTTCTATGCTATAATAAAACACACAATCAAATAAGTTTTTAAAATTAATGCAATGAATTAAGCGCAAAAATTTTTTTAAAATCTTTGCCTATTTTATTTTATGCAAAAAATATTAGTTGGAAGAAAAATTAAATTATTTTTTATGACGCATTGGTTAAAAATGCTCATTGGATTTATTTTAATCGTTTTAATTATCTTAGCTATTTGGGGGTTATCTTCTTTGGAGTCTTTTTATCGCAATCTTACCCTGGCGACTATGCCAATTAATTTATTAATTGGCGGACTTAACGCGGTAATTTTTGTTTTTCTTTATTTATTTCTTTTTCAAGGGGGATTAGCTAAAATGTCTGCGAATAAAGTTAAGGGCGAAAAAGTTGATATTAAATGGAGCGATGTTATTGGCATGGATGAATCAAAACAAGAAGCTTGGGAGGTTGTTGAATTAATTAAAGATCGAAAACGTTTAATGAAAATTGGAGGAAAAATAATCAGAGGGATTTTAATGGTAGGCCCTCCAGGTTGCGGAAAAACTTATTTAGCCAAAGCGATCGCAACCGAAGCAAAAGTTCCTTTTCTTTCCACTTCTGGAAGTGAATTCACGGAAATTTTTGTCGGAGTTGGCGCGTCAAGAGTAAGAAAACTTTTTAAAAAAGCGAGAATGCTGGCTTATGGTTATGGGGCTTGCATTATTTTTATTGACGAACTTGACGCCATTGGCCATCAAAGATCTTTTAGTTTTATGGGTAGCGGGCAAGAAACAAATTCCACTCAAAATCAACTTTTAGTTGAAATGGACGGTTTAAGAGAAAAAGGGGCGGATGTTATTGTTATTGGCGCGACTAACGCTGCGGAAGGAATATTAGATCCGGCGCTTTTAAGGCCAGGTAGATTTGATCGAAAAATTTATATTGATCGTCCCGACCTTGTTGGCCGTGAAAAAATTTTTAAATATTATTTAAATAAAATAAAATACGATTCCTCTTCAATTAATGTTTCGCGATTGGCCCGAAAAGCGGTTTATAAATCCCCGGCTGATATTGAAAATATTATTAAAGAATCTGCGTTGATTGCGACTCGAGAAAATAGAGACGAAGTTCTTTATAAAGATATCACAGAGGCAATTGAAAGGATTGACATTGGGGTTAAACGGCGAAGAAAAATGACCCTAAAAGAAAGAGAAATGGTCGCTTTTCATGAGGCTGGACATTTGATAATAATGTATCTTTTGCATCCAACAGACGATGTTTTTAAAGCTTCGATTATTTCGCGAAAAGAATCATTGGGCGTGGTTTATTCGCAACCAAGAGAAGAACTTTTTACTTCAAATAAAGATAAAATTTTAGCCGACATTAAAGTTTCTCTTGCTGGATATATGGCAGAAAAATTAAAATATAAAACTACTTCCAACAGTGTAGTTAGTGATTTTAAAATGGCAATGGAAATAGCTCATAATATGGTTTGGAAATTTGGCATGGGAAAAAATGGATTTATTGGCGATTACACAATTATTCCAGAGACTCAACTTTCTGAAAATATAAAAGAAAAATTAAATAACGAAACTCAAGAAATTCTTTTTTCTTGCGTTAAAGAAGTGGAAGAAATATTAAAAAAAGAATGGAGAATAATTGAACGATTCGCTAATGAATTATTACAAAAAGAAGAATTGGAATATGATGAGATTGAAGAAATTTTTAAAGAAGAGGGGAAAGAAAAGGGGACAGTCCCCCAAAAAACACTCCTGAAAGGTCAATAGCTATGAGACTTGCAAAGTCTTTTTTGAAATTTGGCGGCGATTTTGTTTAAAATTATAAAAAGTAAAATTTATGCCTAGAAAAGCGCGTAAAAATATTATGAAATTTGGGGATTGTCCCTTTTTAAAATTATGGATTTAAAATATTGGATCGCTTTTTCATATTTGCCGGAAATTGGAAGCAATCGGTTTAGAAAACTTTTAAATTATTTTAAAAGTTTAGAATTGGCGTGGAAGGCTGGCGCGAACGAATTAAAAGAGGCTGGATTAGACGAAAAAATTGTTGAAAAAATAATTTTAAAACGCAAAGCAATAAATCCAGATGAAAAATTTGAAATATTAAACAAAGAAAATATTAAAGCCATTACTTTTAATGATCCGCAATTTCCTAAACTTCTTAAAGAAATTGATAGTTGTCCAGCCTTGTTGTTTTATAAAGGAGATTTTCAAAAACAAGACGAATTTAGTTTAGCGATTGTTGGCACTCGAAAAATGAGCCTTTACGGAAAACAAATCGCTTTAAAAATCGTCAAAGATTTAGTTCAAACTAATTTAGTTATTGTTTCTGGTTTAGCAAAAGGGGTAGACAGTTTAGCTCATCAAATCACTATTGAATCAAGCGGTCGAACAATCGCTGTTTTAGGTTCTGGATTGGCTAAAAAAAATATTTATCCTTTTGAAAATCAAAATTTAGCTCAAAAAATTATTGAACAAAATGGCCTTTTAATTTCTGAATATCCCCCGGAAATCACTCCTCAAAAATATTTTTTCCCTTATCGCAATCGAATTATTTCCGGTCTAACTTTAGGAACTTTAATAATTGAAGCTCCGGAAAAAAGTGGAGCGTTAATTACCGCTCGTTACGCGTTAGAGCAAGGGCGTGAAATTTTCGCTGTTCCCGGCAATGTTTATAATTTAAATTCTGTTGGTTGTAATAATTTAATTAAAATGGGAGGCAAATTAGTCAATGATGCTAGCGATATTTTGGACGCTTTAAATTTTGTCAGAACAGTTAAGCCATTTGTTAAAAAAATTATTAAACCTTCAAACAAAGAAGAGGCTGAATTGTTAAAATATTTATCCGAAGAACCAATTCACGTTGATAAATTAATTGAATTTTCTAAACTTAGTTCAACAACAATAAATAGCGTTTTAATGATGATGGAAATAAATGGAAAAATAAAACATCTTGGAGGAATGTATTATATTCTCGCTTAAAATTTATTAAAGGAGGACAGTCCCCACTTAAAGTTGTTATTTTTTTGGTTAAAAATAGCTAAAATTAAACCATAAAATTACATTTGGCATGAATTTGATTAAAATTTATTTTTACATTTTAAAATATGTTTGAGTATC
>JAGVFS010000017.1 GCA_020057535.1 Patescibacteria group bacterium | reverse complement strand
GAACCATTAAAATAGTTATGTTAGAAATTTAGAGAATTATAAATAAATAAAAAACTGCGAAAAAGAGACTTCCGTAGTTTTTTATTTTTGTAGTTTTTTATTTTTTTTACATTTTTACTTTAAATGTGTGTAATTTAATAAAAATTATAAGGGGGTTGTTCCGAATGAAACAAAAAAAAAGGGGGAGGGAATCTTATTTGTTCTTTGTAATAACACATAAAAAATTATTTTTATAAATTCGAACTAAATTAATTTTTTATTTTAATTTTTTAATAAGCCACAAATTTAAAAGTTAATTTAATTATATGCACAGTATTCATTGTTTTTTTATAAAAATTTGATATTATTAATTTTGTATTTTTAAAAAGTCCACAAGCTAATTTCTATTTTTTTATGCCAAGAAGACCAAAAAGAAACATAGAAGAAAAAATTATTAAGAAAGAAAAAATAAAACCAATCCAAATTTTAAAAGGAATGGAAGATATTTTGTCAGAAAAACAATGGATTTGGCAATATTTGATAAAAAAAATTCAAAAAATAGTTCAAGAATTTAATTTTAAAAGAATAGACACGCCGATTTTAGAAGAAGCGTTTCTTTTTGAAAAAGCGCTTGGAAGAAATAATGATGTTTTTCAAAAACAAAAATTTTCTTTTATAACACGAAAAAATGAAAAAGTGGTTTTACGTTCTGATTTTACAATAGGTATTGCTAGGGCTTACATTGAACATCAAATGTTTAATTTATCACAGCCAATTAAACTTTATACTACAGGTTCTGTGTTTCGTGATGGAAAAACAGGATTAGAAAAATTTCGAGAGTTTCATTTATTTAATTTTGAAATTTTAGGCGAGATAGATCCAGTTGTTGACGCTCAAATAATTTTAATATCACAAATATTTTTTCAAGAATTAAATTTAAAAACAAATATTCAAATTAATAGTTTTGGTTGTTTGGAGGACAGGCAAGATTATAAAAAAGAATTGCTTGCTTATTTTAAAAATAAAAAACGATTACTTTGCCTAAATTGTAAACTAAAATTAAATAAAGATAAAAATCCTTTTGAAATTTTTAATTGTAAAGAAGAGTCTTGTCAAAAAATAATAAATCAAGCCCCTCAATTAGTTAATAGATTATGCGAAGGATGTAAAAGTCATTTTACAAGAGTTTTAGAACATTTAGATGAATTAGATATTATTTATTCTTTTAATCCATATTTAATAAGAGGATTGGATTATTATACAAGAACTATTTTTGAAATTTGGCCACAAGAGGACGATCAAGAAAAAGAAAAAAATAGACAACCAATAGCCCTTGCTGGCGGTGGTCGTTATGATAATTTAATAGAAATTTTAGGCGGAGTCGCGACTCCAGCTTGTGGTTGTGGAATTGGGATAGAAAGAGTTATTTCAAAAATAAAAGAACAAAATTTATTGCGTCAATTAGCGGATAAAAAAGAAGAAACGGGTGATATTTTTATCGCTCAATTAGGAGAGATGGCAAAAAGAAAAGCATTGAAACTTTTTGAAAGTTTTAGAAAAAGTAAAATAAAAGTGATTGAAAGTTTATCTAAAAATAAATTACGCGAACAATTGGAATTAGCTCAAAAACTTAAAGTAATGTTTATTTTAATTATTGGACAAAAAGAAGTTTTAGATGGAACTGTTTTAGTTAGAGATACACAAAATGGAATTCAAGAAACGGTAAATATTCAAAAAATAATTCCAGAGATGATAAAAAGATTAGAAAGAAAAAAACATGAAAACAAATTAATCTAATTATTTCTAATTTTAATTAACTTCTGTTTTTTTAATAAAAGTAAGAATTTTACTGAAAAATAAAATTATTTAATAAGATTAACCTAAATAATATCACAATAATTCACAATAAAATGCAATTAGTGATTAGAAATTTATTTTTTTATAGCTGTAAGTCCTTCGATGATATATTTGTTAAAGTTCTGATTAAATCGTCGGATATAAATCAAAAGCTAATTAAGAGGAGGTGACTTTAATTATATGGTCGTAGAAATTAAAAAGAAAAAAGGAGAATCTCCAGAAAGTCTAATGAGACGTTTTACAAAGCAAGTTCAACAAAGCGGACTTGTGCTTCAGGTTAAAAAAACTCAATATTTAGAACCTAAAAAAAATAAAGAAAAAATAAAAAAAGCAGCCCAAAGAAGAGATAAATTAAATAAAAAAAGAGAATATCTTAAAAAAATTGGTAAAATAACCGATTTTGCAGATTCTTTTGGAAATAAGAAATACAGGAAATAAAATATAATTTTTATTTTTCTTAATTTCAAAAATTCAATAAAAAACAAAGATCATATTTATCTCTCGCAAATTATTAATTTAGCGAGGGATTTAAAATTAGATTTTTGTACAAGGGTTTATTTATAAAATTGTTTTAGGCACACACTTTTGGCGGTTTTTTAATTATTAAAATAATGCTTCATTGGGCGTAAGCCCATTAAGGCCGCAATGTTCTAAATTATTGTAAT
>JAGVFS010000006.1 GCA_020057535.1 Patescibacteria group bacterium | reverse complement strand
GCAATTTGTTTATAGTCTTCTTTTGTTTTTTTTAATAAAAATTTTACTGTTTGTAAATCCATAAAAAATTTTTAAAACATAAGAACGAGAATATTAAAACAATAAACCTAAATAAACCAAGATTTATTATGCTTTCTCAAATAATCAAAAAAATAATTAACTTAAAGCCAGGAGATCATTTAGAATTTGCTAAAATAAAAAGAAAAATTTGCGGCGAATTTAAAATGATGCCTGTTTCCAATTCGGATCTTTTCGAAATTTATCAAAAACTTTTAAAAAAGAAAAAATTTTCCAAACAAATTTGGTTAGAAAATTTGCTTAAAAAACATCCAATTAGAACGCTTTCTGGCGTTGCTGTGATTGCTGTTTTGACTAAACCTTTCCCCTGTCCGGGAAAATGTCTTTATTGTCCAACCGAAAAAGGAATTCCAAAAAGTTATTTATCAAACGAGCCGGCGGTAATGCGAGCTGTTCTTTGTAAATTTGATCCTTATAAACAAGTTGAAATACGAATTAAATCATTAGAAGCGACCGGTCATCTTGTAGATAAAATAGAGCTTATTATTATGGGAGGAACTTGGTCATATTTTCCAAAAAAATATCAAAATTGGTTTATCAAAAGATGTTTTGAAGCATTAAATCAAAATACAAATAATCATAAAATAAAACAAGTTCACTATAAAACAAACAATCAACAAAAAACAATTAACATTTTACAAAAAATAAACGAAAAAGCAAAACATCGATGCGTTGCCCTAACATTAGAAACACGACCGGATTTTATTAATTTAAAAGAAATAAAAAGGATGCGCGAATTAGGCTGCACAAAAGTGGAATTAGGCGTTCAAACGCTTGATGATTCTATTTTACAATTAAATGAACGCGGACACAAGATAGCGCAAACAATTCAAGCGACAAAATTGCTTAAAGACGCAGGATTTAAAATTTGTTATCATATGATGCCGAATTTGTTTGGTTCAACCTTAAATAAAGATTTTAAAATGTTTAAAGAATTATTTAACAATCCTGATTTTCAACCAGATTTATTAAAAATTTATCCTTGTGTTGTGACAAAAAATTCAAAACTTTATCAATTTTGGAAACAAGGAAAATATAAACCATATCCCACTAAACAATTGACAAATCTTTTGATTAAAATTAAATCAATTATTCCGCGATATGTAAGAATTATTCGAGTGATTCGCGATATTCCGTCAACTAATATTGAGGCTGGAAGCAAGGTTTCTAATTTACGAGAAATAGTTCAACAAGAAATGAAAAAACAAAATTTAAAATGCCAATGCATTAGATGTAGACAGGTAAAAAAAATACAAGATGCGAAATGCGAAATGCGAAATTTAAAAATATTTGTTGAAAAATATGAAGCGTCTGGAGATATAGAATATTTTTTAAGTTTTGAAGATTTAAAACGAAAAAATTTATATGCTTTTTTGCGATTAAGAATACCATCATTTCGATCAACAATTAACAATCAACAATTAACAATTTTAAAAGATTGCGCGATTATTCGCGAAGTTCATACTTATGGACAGATGGTCGCTATTGGAGAAAAAGACAAAAAAGCGATTCAACATTTTGGTTTTGGAAAAAAATTAATTATTGAAGCGGAAAAAATTGCTCGTTCGTTAAAATTTTCTTTCAAAAAACTTAAACAAGCAAAAAATTTTAAAATTAAAAAAATAGCTGTAATCTCCGGCATCGGTGTCCGCGAATATTATAGAAAATTAGGATATAGACTAAGAGATGAATATATGATAAAATGTTTATAATTTGACCTTCATGAAGAGAAAATTACATTTTTTAGTTAAACACAGAATCATTTTTATAGGGGTGTTTGTTGTAGTAAATTTCTTTAGCTAAAAATTAGCTAAAATTTAATATTTTTAAATTAGCGAAAATCGAATTATAAAATATTTATTTTATGTATCACTTTAAAATTTCTCTAAAATAAATATTTGTTTATTTTATGGATTTAAAAAATCTAACTCAAAAAATTCAAAAACAAAATTATTTTGCTAGCGGGCATCGGACATGTGCTGGTTGCTCTATTCCTATTATTGTTAGAACAATTTTAGCCGCGAGTAAAGATCCGGTTGTTGTTGTGAATGCTACTGGATGTCTTGAAATTGTTTCAAGCGTTTATCCGCAAACTTCATGGAATGTATCGTGGATACATAACGCTTTTGAAAACGCTTCGGCAACGGTTTCTGGAATTGAAAGCGCTTATAATTTTTTAAAAAAAAAGGGGGAAATAAAAAAACAAATTAAATTTGTGGTTTTTGGCGGTGATGGCGGAACATATGATATTGGATTACAATCTTTATCCGGCGCTTTAGAACGAGGACATGATTTTGTTTATGTTTGTTATGATAATGAGGCTTATATGAACACCGGTAATCAACGATCTTCAGCAACACCTTATGGCGCCATTACATCTACAACGCCTGCCGGAAAAAAAGTTTTTAAAAAAGATTTAATTAAAATTATCGCGGCTCATAATATTCCTTATGCCGCTCAATCCGCTGTGCATCATTGGGCTGATTTATATCAAAAAGCCGAAAAAGCTTTTCAAGTCAAAGGTCCGGCAGTTTTAAATATTTTTTCACCTTGTCCATTAAATTGGAAATTTTCTTTTGATTCAACAATTCAAATTTCAAAAATGGCAATTGCCTCTTGTTTTTGGCCTTTATATGAGATAGAAAATGGAAAATATAAATTAAATTATCAACCAAAAGAAAAACTTCCAATTGAAGAATTTTTAAAAACGCAAAAAAGATTCTCTCATCTCTTTAAACCAGAAAATAAAAAAATTATTAAAACTATTCAAGAAAAAATAGATCAAGAATGGAACGAACTCTTGAAAATTAGCTTGTAACTTTAATGTAAAATCTCCCATTTGTCATTGCGAGCGTATTTGTGGGGCAATCTATATTACTGAAGAACTTAACTATAAAATAGTTAAATATTTTTTAATATAACGTCATTAGTCTCACAACGATATAAAAAACTGCATTTTGTAATTCAAAATGATTCTTAATTTTTAATTTTCTTTCTGTGGATATTCGAAATTTTTGTATTATTGCGCATATTGATCATGGAAAATCGACTCTTGCCGATCGTTTTTTGGAATTAACAAAAACAATAGATAAACTAAAAATGCGCTCGCAATTTTTAGATCAAATGGATTTAGAAAGAGAAAAAGGCATTACAATTAAACTTCAACCAGTTCAACTTGACTACCAACTATCAACTATAAACTACAAGTTAAATTTAATCGATACTCCTGGGCATGTTGATTTTACTTATGAAGTCTCGCGATCTTTGGCCGCCGTAGAGGGGGCTATTTTATTAGTAGACGCTACACAAGGAATTCAAGCGCAAACCTTGACTAATTTACACCTAGCCTTGGAACAAAATTTATTTATTATTCCAGTAATAAATAAAATTGATTTACCTAACGCTCAATTAGAAAAAACAGTAAAAGAAATAGAACAGTTATTAAATTACGAATCATCGTCAAATATTTGTTGTAAACCACTTTTTATTTCCGCAAAAACAGGCGAAGGAGTTGAACAACTTTTGTGTTCAGTAATTAAATATATTCCTCCTCCAACTGATAATTCAAATAAACCTTTACGCGCTTTAATTTTTGATTCGGTTTATGATGAATATAAAGGAGTGATTGTTTACGTTCGTATTATTGACGGAAAAATAAAAAAGGGCGATCAAATTGAATTTATGGGAACAAAAAAACAAGCTGAAATTTTAGAAGTAGGAATTTTTAAACCTAATTTTTTTCCAAAAAACAACTTAGAAACTGGCGAAATTGGTTATATTGCCACTGGTTTAAAGGATATAAAAAGCTGTAAAGTTGGAGACACAATAATAATACAAAATACAGCTTGTGATTATAAAATAAAAGCTTTACCCGGATATAAAGAAGTAAAGCCAATGGTTTTTGCCGGATTATTTTGTAAAGATGGAAGTGATTATTCAAAATTTCGAGAAGCGTTAGATAAATTAAAATTAACTGACGCAAGTTTATTTTATGAACCAGAAGTTTCTCAAGCCTTAGGGTTTGGTTTTCGTTGTGGATTTTTAGGAATGTTACATTTAGAAATTATTCAAGAACGTTTACATCGAGAATATGGATTAAATCTTATAATTACCACCCCAAGCGTGGCGTATAAAATGATTTTAAGATAATTGATGTTTAGATCTGTAAATATATTTTTACATTGATATAAATACATAAATTCAAAAACATATTAGACTCAATAAAGCCTAAAATTTTAAAAATTCATTGTAAAATATTCTGGTATTAAAGGATTTATAAAATTTTATAAATATGTGTTTAATAATTCACATTGATAAATTTTAAAATATTTTATTTTTTAATTATTATCTTATGCAAATTTCAATTATCATTTTTATCATCTTAATCGCTATTTTATTAATCGCTGGATTTGCTGTGATAATTTTTTTATTAACTAAACTAAAAAATACTAACGATGGAGAAAAATTAGTAACTATGATGGAACGATTAACACAACTTAAGGAACAAAATAACGAACTTAGACAAACTTTGGATAACAAATTATCTGAAACTCATCGCGCTAATCAAGTTCAATTCGGACAGACAACTAAAATAATTACTCAAGTGACTGAAAAATTAATTAAATTAGATGAAACTAATAAACAAGTAATAAATTTTTCCAGCCAATTGCAAAATTTACAAGATATTTTAAAAAATCCAAAACAACGCGGGGTTTTAGGGGAGTATTTTTTAGAAGAAGCTTTAAAAAATGTTTTACCTCCAAATTCATATCAAATGCAATACAGATTTAAAGATGGCACAATCGTTGACGCAATAATATTGGTTAAAGATAAAATTATTCCAGTGGATTCAAAATTTAGTTTGGAAAATTATGAAAAAATTTTAAATACCAATGATCCAACAGAGAGAGAAAAATTAGAACGGAGGTTTAAGACAGATTTAAAAACACGCATTGATGAAACTTCAAAATATATTAAACCAGCTGAAAAAACTATGGATTTTGCTTTTATGTTTATTCCAAGCGAAGCGATTTATTATGATTTATTAATTAATAAAGTTGGCGCTGTGCAAATAAATACTCGCGATTTAATTGAATACGCTTTTAAAGATAAACATGTAATTATTGTTTCACCAACTTCATTTTTGGCTTATTTACAAACAGTTTTGCAAGGTTTACGCGCTTTACAAATTGAAGAAAGCGCCAAGGAAATTTCAATTAATGTTCAAAAATTAAGTAAACACATTTTAAGTTATGAAGATTTTTTTAAACGTTTAGGTTTAAGCATGTCTACCTCTGTTAATCATTACAATAACGCCTATAAAGAATTTGTTAAAATTGACAAAGATATAACAAAAATAACTGGAGGCGAAAAAAACATTGAACCATTAATATTAGACAAACCGCAAACAGAATAAAATTTATTTATATTTATTCGCGAAATTATAGGAAACAAAAATTTTTGTTCCCTATATTATTTTTATGAACCCAAATTCTATTATTGTTTCTAATCTGTCAAAAAAATTTTCATTTCCAGTTAAAAATCCTTCAGTTGGTTGGGTAAAAAATTTATTTTCTCCCGAAACTAAAGAAATTATCGCGGTTAATGACATCTCTTTTTCAGTTAAGCACGGTGAACGCATAGCATTTATTGGTCCTAATGGAGCAGGTAAATCCACTACAATTAAAATGCTTACGGGTATACTTTTTCCAACTTTTGGTAAAATAAATATTCTTGGTTTTGATCCAACAAAAAACAGAAAGAAACTTGCCTACCAAATTGGCACGGTTTTTGGTCAACGTTCACAACTTTTACCAAACCTTCCGCTAACCGATTCTTTTGAATTTTTTGGAGTGATGTACGATATGCCTGAAAAAGAAATTAAGAAAAGAATTGCCGAACTTGTAAAATTTTTTGATCTTAGTTCATTTATTACGCAACCAGTTCGCAAACTTTCGCTCGGTCAACGTATGAGGGCAGAAGTTGCGGCTTCCTTGATTCATAAACCAAAAATTATATTTCTTGACGAACCAACAATCGGGCTTGATGTTGTGGCAAAAAAAATGCTTCGTGATTTGTTACTTAAAATAAATAAAGAAGAAAATGCAACAATATTTTTAACTTCTCACGATGTCGGCGATATTGAATCTCTTTGTAATAGAACAATAGTTATCAACTATGGAGTGATTATAAAAGATTTACCAACG
>JAGVFS010000063.1 GCA_020057535.1 Patescibacteria group bacterium | reverse complement strand
TTAGAAGAAGCAGTAACTAAAATTCGAGGCAAAGTTGGAACCCAAGTTGTTTTAACAATTAAAAGAAATGCTTCTTTAGAATTTAAAGAAATAACTATTACTCGAGCTAAAATTCATATACAAAGTGTAAAATTAGAACCAATAGAAAAGCATAAAGAAATTGCTTATCTAAAAATTCGTCAGTTTAATGACAATATAAAAAGTGAATTTAGAGAAGCAATTAATAAAATTCTCTCACAAAAGGAAAAACCAAAAGGAATAATTATAGATTTAAGAAATAATCCGGGCGGACTTTTAGATGCTTCAGTTGACATTGCAAATTATTGGTTGCCTCGCAATACCGTAGTGGTAAAAGAAAAATTTGACGGACAAGAAAAAGAATATAAAACCGTAGATAATCCAATATTAGATAAATTTCAGACAGTAATTTTAACAAATCAAGGTTCGGCTTCTGCTTCGGAAATATTTGCTGGAGCGCTCCAGGATTATAAAAAAGCGATAATTGTTGGAGAAAAAACTTTTGGTAAAGGATGCGTTCAAAAAGTTGAAGATTTAAAAGGAGGTTCAATGCTTAAATTAACGATTGCCGATTGGTTAACCCCTCTTGGTCGAAGAATCAACGATATAGGAATTGATCCAGATATTAAAATAGAAATGACGCCTAACGATTATGAACAAAACAAAGATCCACAAATTGAAAAAGCGATTGAATTAATAAATAATAAAATACAAAAACACTAGAATATATTTTATGAGCAGTTAAATAAAATTGAATCCAACTCTTTATTTAAAATGGACAAATAAAAGTCTTGATGTTGTAAAATAGTAAATAAAATTTATATTTATATTTATATTTTAATTTTAATTTTTTTATGAAAATACTTATTCTTAAAGATACAAATAAATTAGGGAAGAAGGGGGATATAAAAGAAGTGGCTAATGGTTATGCTAGAAATTTTTTATTGCCTCAAAAAATAGCAGTTATCGCAACGCCAATGGAAATTAAAAAAATAGAAATAGAAAAACAAAGACAAGAGAAAAATCAAAAAGAAAAAATTCAAAAAGCTGAAGAGTTGAAGAAAAAAATTCAAAAAATCGAAATAGAAATTAAAGCTAAGATTAATGAGAAAGGTACGCTTTTTGCCGCTTTAAATAAAGAAGAAATAGCCAAAGCTTTATCAGAAAAAATAAAGCAAGAAATTATATCTGAACAAATAATTTTAGAAAAACCAATCAAAGATATTGGAGAATATAAAATTATTGTTGAACTTTTTAAAGACATTGAAGCGGAAATAATATTAAAAGTAATCAATATTGATTAACGTTAAGACGTTACTCGTTTTTTTAAAAAATGTTTTTTTATTTTTTATGAAATATATTTTTGTTACTGGCGGTGTTTGTTCAGGATTGGGCAAAGGAATTGCCGCAGCTTCAATTAGCATGCTTTTAAAAGCTTGCGCTTATAAAGTTTGTATTTTAAAGTTTGATCCTTATTTAAATGTCGATCCTGGAACAATGAGTCCGTACCAACATGGAGAAGTTTTTGTTACCGATGATGGAACGGAAACAGATTTAGATTTAGGACATTATGAAAGATTTATTGATGAAAATTTAAGCAAATTAAGTAATACCACCGCTGGACAAATTTATAAAAAAATTATTAATAAAGAAAGAAACGGGGAATATTTAGGAAAAACAATTCAAATAATCCCACATGTCACAGAAACTATTAAAAATAGCATTCAAGAAGCAGCCAAAGAAAAACAAGTCGATTTTTTAATTATAGAAATAGGCGGAACAGTTGGAGACATTGAAGCGGAACCATTTTTAGAGGCAGCTCGACAATGGCATCAAGAAAAAGGGGAAAAAAATGTGATTTTTGTTCACTTAACTTTTCTTCCATTTTTAAAAACTTCTGGGGAATTAAAAACAAAACCCACTCAAGCAAGCGTTCGCGAATTACAACGTCAAGGGCTTCATCCAGATATTATTTTAGCTCGTTCTGATTATCCAATTAAAAAAGATTTAATAGAAAAAATTTCTCTTTTTTGTAACATTTTGCCGAAAGAAATAATTCCAGCGCCTACGGTTAAAAATATTTACGAGGTACCTTTAAATTTTCAAAAATATTCTTTAGTAGAAATTATTTTAAAACGTTTAAATTTAAAAAACAAAATTCCAGAATTAAATAATTGGAAAAAATTAATAAAAAAAATTAAAAGCAATTCACTGTCCAATGAAGTAAAAATTTTAAAAATAGGAATGATTGGAAAATATACCGAACACGGAGACGCTTACATTAGTGTAAATGAGGCTTTAAAATCGGCTGGTTACGCTAATAATATCAAAATTAAAATTGAATCTATTGCAGCGGAAGATTTAGAAAAACAAAATAAAAAAGAATGGAATAAATTAAAAACAATAAATGGATTAGTTATTCCAGGTGGGTTTGGTTCAAGAGGAATTGAGGGGAAAATTGAAGCTGTAAAATACGCTAGAGAAAATAAAATTCCTTTTTTGGGATTGTGTATGGGTATGCAAATTGCGGCAATTGAATTTGCTCGCTATGTGTTAAAAACAAAAGATGTTAATTCTACTGAATTTGACGTAAAAACAAAACATTCGGTAATTTATATTATGTCAGAACAAAAAGAAAAAATAAAAAATAAAAATTATGGAGCGAGTATGCGTCTGGGAGCTTATCCTTGTATTTTAGATAAAGATTCTTTAGTTTATGAAGCTTATAAACAAATTGAAATTTCAGAAAGACATCGTCATCGATATGAATTTAATAATGAATATCGAGAGGTTTTAGAAAAATCCGGTTTAAAAATTAGTGGAACTTCTCCTGATGGAAAATTAGTGGAAATTATTGAATTAAAAGATCACCCTTGGTTTATTGGAGTTCAATTTCATCCAGAATTCAAATCACGGCCATTAAGAGCTCATCCTTTATTTAGAGATTTTATTAAAGCAGTAAAAAACAAAG
>JAGVFS010000045.1 GCA_020057535.1 Patescibacteria group bacterium | reverse complement strand
CAATTTTCAATAAAAATTTTTTCTGGTTTTGTTTCAAAAAATAAAATAATTGAAATATAATTGTAACGTTTCATCTCTTTATAACAAAAAACCACAGAAATTTTACTTCTGTGGTTTTTTGTTAATTAAAATTATGTTATAATTATTTTGTAAATGCATTAAACGTAATTTAATATATATGATTACTATTTATTTATTTTTCTTCATTTTTGTATTTGGTTTAGTTATTGGTAGTTTTTTGAATGCTTTAATTTGGCGAATGCATGTTAAAAAAAACATAATAGAAAGATCTTGTTGTCCAAAATGCAAGCATATTTTAGGAATTAAAGATTTAATTCCTTTGTTTAGTTTTTTTTGGCAAAAAGGTAAATGTCGTTATTGTCAAAAAAAAATATCTTGGCAATACCCAATAGTAGAATTAGTTACTGGTATTTTTTTTATATTTGTTTTTTTAATTAATTTTAAAACCGTATCATTAGGTGAATTTCAAAATTTTCAATGGATTCAACAAGTTCACTACAATTTTTCAGTTTTAAATTTTCAAACAATTTTTAATGGATTCAATATATTTACCACAAACTTTCAATTTTCAATTTTAACTTTACGCGATTTATTTTTCGTTTCCGTTTTGGTGATAATTTTTGTTTATGATTTAAAATATGGCTTTATTTTAGATAAAGTTACTTTACCAGCAATATTAGTTGGATTAATATTAAATTTAATTTTAGGAATAACTTGGCAAAATTTAATTTTAGCTGCTGGAATTGGAGGGGGATTTTTTTTAGTTCAATTTTTAATTTCAAAAGGGCGATGGATTGGCGGTGGAGATATTAGAATGGGAGCTTTAATGGGTGTATTTTTAGGTTGGCCGCAAATTTTAGTTGCTTTATTTTTTTCTTATATTTTAGGAGCGATAATTGGAGTTGGATTAATTTTTTTAAAAAAGAAAACATGGAAAAGCGAAATTCCTTTCGGGGTTTTTTTAGCTATTGGCGCGATAATAAGTCTATTTTTTGGAGAACAGATTATAACTAGTTATCTATCTTTTAGTTTTTAGAGAAAATGAATTATGGAAATAAAAATTAAAAGTAATAAAAAAAATTTTCTACAAACTATTAGTTTCCGGCAATATAATGCCGGAGGATATCAGCTAAAAACTATTAAAGGTTTTTCTATTATTGAATTAATGGTTGTGATTTCAATTATTGGAATTATGAGTAGTTTGATGTTTGCTAATTATAGACAAGGGGAACGTGATACAGTTTTAATATATGCGGCGCAACAAATAGCGCAAGATATTCGTCAAGCTCAAAATTTATCTTTGGCTGGTCCAAAAAATACGTATGGATATGGAATTTATTTTGATATAAATAATCCAACACAGTATTTTATTTATGGAGATGAAGGGGAAAAAAATGAAAATTTTCAATACAATGAAGGTAAAAATGATAATGATATAAAAGTTTCTCCTTATCCAATTTTTTTATCTAAAAATATTGAAATAAATGAGATTAATATTAATAAAGTTAGTAATAATGACAGTGTGGATATATTTTTCGCGCCGCCAGATCCAGTTACATATATCAATGGCGTTTCAAGTAAAAACATAGCAGAGATTAAAATTTGTTCTACTATAACAACAACTAATTGTAAAACTATTATAATTACAACGGCTGGACGAATTGAAGTAGATTAAGTTTTTTGAAATAAAAAAGTAGAATAATTAAAATTTTAGTTTACAGCTTTATATGAATAATAAAATTTACTTAAAAGTTAAAAATTATCATCTAAAAACTATTAAGGGGTTTAGTATTTTAGAGGTTGTTGTTTCTTTAGCTATTATTACTGTGGGAATGATAGCTGTATTAAATTTATTTACTCAAACTATTCGTAGCGGAGAGGTGAGTATTAATCAAGAAATTGCCATAAATTTAGCGCAAGAGGGAATTGAAGTTATCAGAAATAAAAGGGATAGTAATTGGATAAAATTAAAAGAATGGAATAATGAGATAAATGAAACAGGATATTATAAAGTTAATTTTGCAGAAGATAATAAATGGGAAATAAGCAAAATAATCACTGTTGATTTTCAAAAACTTTATTTAAGAGATAATAAAATTTATACGCATGATAATACAAAAAATTCTTTAACTATTTTTGAAAGATTAATTTCCATTGATGCCGAAAAAAGTATTTTGAAAATAACTTCAATTGTTCAATGGACTGAAAGAGGGAGTAGTTATAAAATAATTTTGAAAGATAATTTATATAATTGGCAATAGAATGCAGAATTAAGAATGCAGAATTATGAATTATAAATTAGAAATAAAAAATCAATGTTTTAAAGTTCAATTTCTAAATACAAAAGTTGAACTTCAAAAAAACCATCAGTTAAAAACTACTAAAGGGTTTAGTATTATTGAACTTACTGTGGCAGTGGCTATTTTTTCTATTATTATAGTTAGCGCTGGAAATATTTTTATTCAAATTTTTCGAGCGCAAAAAGAGATGATGTCAAAACAAATTTTAATTGACGAGGGGCGATATATTATGGAATCAATGATAAAAGATATTAGAATGGGATATAAATTTTTAGATAATTCAACTGATAGAACTAAAATTAATTTTACGCGGTACAATGACGGTGAAATTTCGACAGGACTTTATTGTTTAGCAAATGAAGGAGGTGTATGTGAAGGAACTGGAACTTATTTGGCAAAAATAAATAGTCAAATTATTTCTTCAAAAAAAGTAAATATTAAAAATTTAGAGTTTTATATTGATAAAACTAATCAACCTTATGTGACGGTAATTTTAGTTTTAGAGCCTAGAAATTATAGGGGAGTTAAGCCTTCTTTAAGATTGCAAAATACAGTCAGTCAAAGGTGTCCGAAAACCTCAGGTAATTGTTGGGAAGAATGAAAATAAGTTTTAAGTTTAAACTTAAAAGTTTAAAATTTATGTACAAAATAATAAATAACCAGAACGGTTCGGCAATATTTTTGGTGATTTTAATTTTAGCTGGAATTTTAACAGCTACTATTGGAATTAATAATTTAATTTTTAAAGGAATTAAATTTTCAAGAAATATTTTTTGGTCAGCTCCGGCATATTTTGCCGCAGAAACAGGAATGGAAAAAGCGTTAAATCAAATTAGAAAAGTTGATTCTAAAAATATTCCAGCCGAAGGAAGTATGAATGGAAACTTTGGAGTAGGAGAAGCCAAATGGGAAGTTGGATTTAAATGTAAGATACTAAAAGAAGATCCATACGATTGCGCTGGAAAAATTATAACAGGAAAAGGAGCAGAAATATTAGACGATACAACCCTAACAATTAAATCAACAGGCAGTTATAAAGATGTTCATCGAAGTATTGAATTAAGTTTTTGTATTAAAGGAGACTGCGAATAAATGTAAAAATTAAAATTAACTAGTCAACTATCGGGTGTTTTAATGTTTTTATGCTTAAACAACAAATAAAACAAAGAATTGAGAAATTAAAAAAAGAAATTAATTATCATCGTTATCTTTATCATGTTTTAGATCGACAAGAAATTTCTGATTGGGCTTTGGATTCTTTAAAAAATGAACTTCAAAAATTGGAACAAGAAAATCCAAAATTTATTACTTCAGATTCACCAACACAACGAATTGGCGGACAGCCTTTAAAAAAGTTTAAAAAAATAAAACATAAAGTTAAACAATGGTCTTTTAATGATGCTTTTAATTTTCAAGAAATTTTGGATTGGGAAATAAGAAATAAAAATTTTTTAAAAAAAAGTGAGAGAATAACTTTTATAAGTTATCTTTGTGAATTAAAAATAGACGGTTTACATGTTGTATTAACTTATAAAAATGGAATTTTTGTTTCAGGCGCGACAAGGGGAGATGGTTTAATGGGTGAGGATGTGACTCAAAATTTAAAAACAATTGAGAGTATTCCATTAAAATTAAATGAGCCTTTAGATATAATTGTTGAAGGTGAAATTTGGATGAGTAAAAAAAATTTTCAAGAATTTAATCAAAAAAGAAAAGAGAGAGGGGAGCAAGAATTTGCAAATCCAAGAAACGCAGCCGCTGGAACAATTCGGCAACTTGATTCAAAAATTGTCGCTGAAAGAAAATTAGATTGTTTTATTTATGATTTAGTTTGGACAAGCGATGGCAATTTGCCCATTTCTCAAAAAGAGGAATTAGAAATATTAAAAAAAATTGGTTTTAAGGTTAATCCTAATTTTCAATATTGCGAAAATATTGAACAAGTAAATAAGTATTGGGAAAAATGGAAAGAAAAAAAAGAAATACAAAATTTTTGGATTGATGGAATTGTCATTAAAATAAATGAGCGAAAAATTCAAAAGACATTGGGATATACCGGAAAAGCCCCGCGTTGGGCAATTGCTTTTAAATTTCCAGCTGAGCAAACAACAACTATAGTTAAGGATATTATTATTCAAGTTGGTCGAACCGGAGTTTTGACGCCAGTCGCTATTTTAGAACCAGTTAAAATTATGGGATCAATTATTAGTCGAGCCACTCTTCATAATGAAGATGAAATAAATAGATTAGATATTAGAATTGGCGATACAGTCATTATTCAAAAAGCTGGCGATGTGATTCCAGATATTGTTCAAGTGTTATCAAAATTACGAACTGGCAAAGAAAAAAAATTTAAAATGCCTTTATATTGTCCGATTTGTAATTCAAAAATAAAAAGATTTAAGGATGAAGTAGCTTATTATTGCGTGAATCAAAATTGTTTTGCTCAACAAAAAGAAAAAATAATTCATTTTGTTTCAAAAAAAGGATTTAATATTGATGGGTTTGGAGAAAAAATTGTTGAACAATTAATGTGTTCAGGGTTGATTAAAAATTCAGCTGATATTTTTAAATTAACTCAACAAGATCTTGAACCTTTGAAACGTTTTGCGGAAAAATCTAGTCAAAATTTAATTAAAGCAATTAATGAAAGTAAAAAAATTGATTTAGCAAAATTTATTTTTTCTTTAGGAATAAAGCATATTGGAGAAGAAACCGTATGGTTGCTATCGCAACAATTTTTAATGGATTCCACAAGCTCACCACAAGCTTTCAATTTTCAATTTTCAATTAAAAATTTAATAAATTTTTTTATTAAAATTTCTTTAGAAGATTTGGAAAAAATAAATGGCATTGGAACTAAAATGGCTAAAAGTATTTTACAGTGGTTTAAAAATGAAAAAAATATAAAAATATTAGAAGAATTAGAAAAAGCAGGCATTAATTTTAATAATCAAAAAATCCATTCAGATAAAGAGTGGATTTTAAAAAACAAAAGTTTTGTTTTAACTGGAGAATTGGAATCAATGACGCGAGACGAAGCAAAGGAAAGAATAAAAAGTTTAGGCGGCAAAATTTTAAATTCAGTTAGTAAAAAAACAGATTACGTTATTTTTGGTAAAAATCCAGGATTAAAATATAAAAAAGCGAAAGAATTAGAAGTGAAAATAATTAACGAAAATGAATTTGAGCGGTTTATTAGTAGTTTGTAGTTTTACATAAGCTCAAAAACATATTAAACTCCATAGATTTTTAATTTTAAAGAACCAGAATCTTTAGTTTCTGACAAAAGTATGGCCTTAATTAAAGTCATATTAGGTGCGTTTCTAATCAAAAAGTCAATATTTAAACAAATTCAATCATGATTTAATAAATTATTTATTATGGTATAATATCAAAACCTTATTAGTCAGTCACTTGGATTAAAATCACCAATTTAAAAGTTTAATATGTTATGAATAGTTTTTTTCGACCTATCATTTTCATTGTAGCAATGATTTTTTTGCGTTTTCTTATGCGATCGAGAATTTCTTGGGCTTCTTCGTCCAGCGACTTAACTTTTTTGATAATGAGACGTAGGTAATTTTCATTTAGACTTTCTTGATAATTTTCGAGCATTTGTTGTCCAGCTTCTAGTCTCAGCGACTTAACTTTTTCGATAATGAGACGCAGGTCTTCTTTATCTGGATTCTTCTTATCTATGAACATCCGTCCAGCTTTTTCTTTCAGTTCCGACGATGACTCATCATCTTTAATAAT
>JAGVFS010000082.1 GCA_020057535.1 Patescibacteria group bacterium | reverse complement strand
CATTAAATTTGTATAAAATATAAAATCATATGAAAGGCAAAGAAGTACCACCACAAGAAACACCAGATGGTAAAAAAGTGTTGTATCATGGCACCAAAAGAGTCTTTGATGAATTCGAGACACCTACTGGGGTAGAAAAAATAGATGTTAGGGGGGGTGGGGTCATATATTTTACTTCAAACATTAAAGAAGCCATGAAATATGCTGGTCCAAATGGTTATGTTTGTATCGCAGAAATAGAAAATCCTTTGTCATACAAAGAACAAAGAGAAAGACAAGGATTGCCACAAAAAAAAGGGGACCTTACAAGAAATGTTTATATCGCCCTACCGGAAAATATAAATATAAAGGAATTTAAGAGAGTTAAAGATTTGGATTAAAAAATAAATTTAATTACATCGTCTAAACGTCAGGATTTTACTTAAAATAGATTTAGGTTTCGTACAACAAACACCACTATTAAATTAGTTTTTGGTTTATAAATTAGCAATTTAATGCTAATTAGAAAATTAAAAATTTTTAAAATTTATCAGATAAATTTTGCTTATTTTTTTTATGCTAAATGAACAAGAAACAAGATTAGAAAAATTGAATAAAATTATTTCTCAAAATATCAATCCATATCCCGCCAGCGTTAAAAGAACTCATTCTTGCAAAGAAGTATTGGATAATTTTGATCAATTATTCAAAGATGAAACTAAAATTATTTTGGTTGGACGATTAAGAAGCATTAGATTGCATGGCGGATCTTGTTTTGCGCATTTAGAAGACGGTAAAGAAAAAATTCAACTTTTTTTTAGAAAAGACGTCCTTTTTAAAAAACCATTTGATTATGATTTTTTAAAGGATTTAATTGACATTGGAGATTTTGTTGAAGTTGAGGGAAATTTATTTTTAACTAAAAGAAAAGAAAAAACTCTTTTAATTAGTGATTTTAAATTAATTTCAAAATCATTGAGTCCTTTGCCGGAAAAATGGCATGGCATACAAGACGAAGAAGAAAAATTACGAAAAAGATATTTGGATATTTTATTTAATCCAGAAATACGCGAAATAATAGAAAAAAAAGCAAAATTTTGGAACACAGTTCGCGCTTTTTTGATTAAAAAAGGATTTTTAGAAGTAGAAACTCCTGTTTTAGAAACAACCACTGGAGGCGCGGACGCGCGTCCGTTTTTAACGCATCATAACGCTTTGGATATTGATGTTTATTTACGAATTTCAATGGGAGAGTTATGGCAAAAACGATTAATGATTGCGGGCTTTGAAAAAACTTTTGAAATTGGTCGACAATTTAGAAATGAAGGAATGGACGCTGAACATTTACAAGATTACACGCAAATGGAATTTTATTGGGCTTATGCTGATTATAAAATGGGAATGGAATTGGTTGAAGAGTTATTTAAAAATATCGCTCAAGAAGTTTTTGGAACTTTAAAATTTAAAATTGGCGAGTTTGATATTGATTTAGGTAAAAAATGGGAGATCTATGATTATAGAAAAACAGTTCAAAAATACACTGGCATTGATATTTTAAAAACAAATATTAAAGAAATTGAAGCAAAACTTAAAGAGTTAGATATAAAATATGACACAAAGGGTTTTAACATTACTCGCGCGATTGATAATTTATGGAAATTTTGTCGAAAAAAAATTGCTGGTCCGGGGTTTTTAATTGGCGCGCCAGTTGCGATTTCTCCATTGGCAAAAAAAGATGAATTAAATCCAGAAATTACTCAACGATTTCAACCGATTGTTGCTGGTTCAGAATTAGGCAATGGTTACAGCGAATTAAATGATCCGATTGATCAAGCTAATAGATTTAAAGAGCAACAAAAATTGAAAGAAGCCGGAGACGAAGAAGCGCAAATGTATGATTATGATTTTGTAGAAGCGTTGAAATACGGTATGCCTCCCACTTGCGGTTTTGGAATGTCAGAACGCGTTTTTGCGTTTTTAATGAACAAATCAGCGCGTGAATGTCAGATTTTTCCGTTAATGAGATTTAAAAAAATAGAAAATTGTTAAAATAATAATGTTTGAAAATGTTTAGAAGTTCGATTTTAGAAATATTGTGATTATTATTTTAATTTTATGAAATTTCAAAACGAGAGAGTAGGGGGGAGTGTATTTTTATTTCAAAGTTAGCGTTTAGAAATTAAAATTCTTAATTTATTTTTTATTTTATGTTAAAAAAAATTAAAGAAATTACACAAACCCAATTAGAATTACTTTGCGAAGTGGGTCTTGAAGAGATGATTCCTTATTTAAATAAAGCAGCCAATAAAATTTCTCAAAAAATAAAAATTTCCGGATTTAGACCGGGCAAAGCCCCATATGAAATAATTAAAAAAACAGTCGGTGAAATGGAAATTTATCAAGAGGCTTTGGATAAAATAATTAGTCAAGATTATTTTGAAATAATTAATAAAGAAAAATTAAAAGTTATTGACCAGCCAAAAATTGATATACAAATTTTAGTTCCCGGACAGCCAATTGTTTATAAAGCCATAGTTGATCTTTTGCCAAAAGTAAAATTATGCGATTATAAAAATATTAAAATAAAAAAACCTAAAATAAAAATTGATCCAAAAAAAATTGATGAAATTGTAAAAAAATTGCAAAAATCAAAAGCTAAAGAGGTGTTAGTAAACAGAAAAATAAAAAAAGAAGATAAAGTAAAAATTGATATTGAAATGTTTGATAATAAAATTCCCTTGGAAGATGGTCAAATTAAAAATCATTTAATAATTGTTGGCGAACCGTTTTTTATTCCCGGATTTAATGAAAATTTAATAGGACTTGAGCAAAAAGATGAAAAAGAATTTGAATTAAAAATGCCGGAAAATTATTTTAATAAAAATTTAGCAAATAAAATAATAAATTTTAAAATTAAAATAAATTCAGTTTATCAAATGGATCTTCCTGAATTAAATGATGAATTTGCAAAAAGTTTAGGAGAATTTAAAACCTTTAAAGATTTATTAAAACAACTTGAAAAAAATTTAGAAATTGAAGAAAAATTAAAAATTGACGAAAAATTTGAAAATGAAATTTTTGAACAAATTATGAATAAATCAAATTTTGAAGAAATTTCAGATAATTTAATTAAAATGGAAACAGAAAAAATGTTTTTAGAATTAGAACAAGAAATTGTAAATCAAGGGATAAAAATAAAAGATTATTTAAATCATCTTAAAAAAACCGAAGAAGATTTTAAAAAAGAATTTCAACCATTAGCTATAAAAAGAATCAGGTCAATTTTAATTATTCAAGAAATTATTAAAAATGAAAATTTAGAAGTTTCAGAAGAAGAAATAGCTGAACAAATAAATAATTTATTAAAAGTTTATTCAACTGATAAAGAAATTCAGGAACGATTTCAATCAGAAAATTACAAAAAATATCTCAAAGGAGAATTAATTAATAAAAAAGCCATAGAGTTTCTCAAGAAAACTTGCGCAATATAAATAAAATCTCTCTTCTTTATAGAAGAGAGATTTTATTTATAATTTTTAATTTTTTATATCATTCTTTTTTTAAATTCCTCAACCATTGCCACCGGTGTTGGATCTTGATTGTTCAATAAAGCTAAATAATAAGATGTCCAATCGCCTAAAATTATAGAGGAAAACATTTTTTCTAAAATGTTTTTGCCAGGCATATCTAAAATTTCAACTTCTCCTCCTCTTTCTTTGATCATTTGAGCTGTTATTTCCGCTCTTTTTATAATTCGCGGATGAGTAACATTTGATTTTAAAATTATAGTAAAAAAATTTTTTCCTTTAATATTAGCATAACCATTCATTTCATTGTGATTTAATTCAGGGAAATAATTCCAAAAAGATAGTATTTTAGAATTCTCGGTAAATTTAATAGTCCAAACTTTGGCGATTATTTTAAATTCATTAGAGCTGTAAATAATTGGAATTTTATTAAATAATTTCTGAGCTAAAATTTTCCCCTGATTTTCTAAACAAGGAATTATTTTTTTTAAATATTTTTTTAATGACAAAATGTCTTTTGATTGTTTTTTAATAATTCCCAAATTAGCCAAAACCGTCAACATACTTGAAAACGTATAACCAGTGGCAAATCGAGGCTGAAAAGTTGATCCGTCATCCGGGTATTTTATAAAAGGAATTTTGTCTTTTAAACACATTTTTTCTAATTTTCCTCCAACGCAAAATCCTACCATTTGTATTAACAATTTCTTTTTTAATATTTCTTTATAAACATTGAGAGCTTCTTCGGTATTTCCCGAATAAGAAGAAATAAAAACCAAACTGTTTTTTGTTGTTTGGTTTAGTAAAGAATAGTCTCGATTTATAATAATTGGAATTTTTATTTCTTTTTTGAGTTCTAAATATGTTTGAATAATCTCTCCCGGCCAAGCGCTTCCTCCCATTCCGCAAATAATTATTTTATCAAATTTTCTTTTTTTTATTTTCAAACTAACGGACTTAGCGATATTAATGCCAACTTCAAATTGTTTGTAGGAATTTAAAATTATTTCTCTTGCATTTAAGTTGTCATATTTTTTAATTTTTTTTTTAAAATCCATAAATAATTAAATTAATTTTTTTGTAGCCCCACGGGGAATTGAACCCCGGTTTTCAGGATGAAAACCTGATGTCCTAACCATTAGACGACAGGGCCAAATGAAAATAAGTTTAAAAATTTAAAGCCGTAAAGTATAAATTACGATTAAAATTAATGCTATAATGTTAGCATATTTAAAAAATAAATCAAACTATGTCAAATCGCTTAATTTTTTTTCTTATTATAATTTTTTTAATTTTTCTGGTTTTGTTATGGCCAAAAGAAATAAATAATAAATCCAGCGCGTTCCAGCAAAACATTAAGCCGTATAAACAGAATTATAATATGTCTTGGAAGGCGTTAGATAAAAATTTTATGTCTAAAAAATCTATTCAAAAAATAGAAGAAAAAATTAGGCCAACTTATGTGGCTGGACAATTTTATCCAGCTTCAAAAGAGGAATTGAAAAATACAATAGAAAGTTTTTTAAAAAATATTCAAAAAGAAAAATTTGATAAAGAAATAGAAATTAAAGCTCTAATTGCGCCGCATGCTGGCTATATTTTTTCTGGTCAAATTGCCGCTTTGGGATATAAACAATTGGAAAACAATTTTAATAAAATATTTATTCTGGCTGATAATCATAATTCAAATGCGTTTTATTTTGGAGTTTCTATTCCAACAAATTTTACTCATTTTCAGACACCTTTAGGAAAAATAAAAATATCCAATTTAACTAATTCTTTTTTAAGAAATAAATTATTTAAAAATATTCCTCAAGCTCACGAAACTCATATCATTGAGGTCCATTTGCCATTTTTACAAAAAGTTTTATCAAATGATTTTGAAATAATTCCTATGGTTCTTAGCGGTTTAGATAAAAATCAAAGAAAAGAATTGGCTGATTTAATTATTCAAAATTTAGACTCTAACACTTTAATAATTATTAGTTCTGATTTGTCTCATTTTCATCCTTATGATAAAGCTGTAAAATTAGACAAAATTTGCCTAAAGGCGATTACTGAAATGGATTTTGAAAAAGCGGAACAATGCGAGATTTGCGGACCCGGTTCCATTTTAACTTTAATGGAAATCGCAAAACAAAAAAAATGGAAAACAAAATTATTGGGTCATAAAAATAGCGGGGATGTAATTGGAGATAAAAATGGCGTTGTTGGATACGGAAGCATTGTTTTTTATCAAGAAAAAAAATCCGATACTTTGAAAGCGTTGGACAAAAATGAGCAAAAAATACTTTTGGATTTAGCTCGTAAAAGCATTGAATTGCAAGTCAAAGAGAATAAAATTTTTGAACCAAATTTAAATTTAATTTCTCAATATTCAAAACTCTTGGGGAAAAAGGGGACTTTTGTCACTTTATATAAAAATAAAAAATTAAGGGGTTGTATTGGAAATATTTTACCGCAAGAAGAATTGTATTTATCTGTTCAAAATAACGCAATTAACGCGGCAATTAACGATCCAAGATTTACGCCGGTTGCGCAAGAAGAATTAAACGAAATTGATATTGAAATTTCTGTTTTAGAAATTCTTCAATTAATCAAAGCGAATAATTGGCAAGAATATTTGAATCAATTAATTCCATTAAAAGATGGAGTGATTATTAAATTAGGTTTAAATCAAGCGACATATTTACCCCAAGTTTGGGAACAAATTCCTGAAAAAGAAATTTTTTTAAATAGTCTTTGTCAAAAAGCCGGGTTGGATTATGAATGTTGGAAAGATCCAAAAATTGAAATTTATAAATATCAAGTTCAAATGTTTTAATTATAAAATATTAAAACGTAAAAGAATTGTTTTATTAAAGACAAAGATTTTTTAAAATTTATTTTCTACTATAAAATTATTTTAAATAATTTTTTTTGCTTAATTTGTTAAATTAAACTTCTTCTTAAAAAGAAGTATTTGTTTTATTTCATTTAAATTATTTCTGTTGCGTAAAATTTTGTGACTTTTTAATATTTATTTTTATCAAGATAAAAAATTTCAGAAAGATATTTAGCGAAAATTGGTTTTAAGTTTTTCTATTTTTTGCATTAAAATTTGATATTTTGTTATTGACATTTTGTTATTTTTATAATATTTTTATTGTAAATAACATCCTTAAAATAATATTTTCTCCTATCTCGTGTGATAGGAGAAAAGGAGGAAAGGATGCCATTATAAATAGGGGGGTGGACAAAGGGAAGCGCCAGGATTTATATATAAAAAAATATGCTTCCCTCCACCCCCCCCACAATTTCTTGTTCTTTTAAAAATATACCAAAAAAGATTTTTAATCTTTTTTTGGTTTAATATATAAAAAAAATAAAAAAAAGCGCACTTTTTAAAGTGCGCGAGGAGGAAAAATGGTAAAAAAAATTGTTTTTCTCCTCCTCCTCCTGTTTTTACTTTTAGGAGGAGGAGAAATCTGTTGGGGGAAAATGGTCCCACCAACAGGACCTCCGCCGTTGGAGGAAACGGCAGCGGAGGTCCCAGAGCCAGCAACGCTAACGTTGATGGTTCCGGCGCTGGTGGGGTTTTTTGCGGTCTTTAGCCGCAAAAAAAATAAAAAATAAAAAAAAGGGGGGGATAGGAATCCCCCTCTATAAAAAAAGGGATATTAGTTTAAAAACTAATATCCCTTTTCTCATTTTAGAAAATATCAATACTTTAATACGTTTCGTAAAAATATTTTTTAATTTTTAAAATTTCAAAAATAAAATTTTTAAAATTGAATTTATATTTTTTTTATTTTCATATTCGTATTACTACTATTGTTTTATTGTTTTTTTATTATTGTTTTGTCATTTTTGTGATGATTTTTTCATCTCTTATTATTTTTTCATCTCTACCGTGTTAACACGTTGGAAATTTGATTATTATTTTAGATAAAGTTAAAATATTAAAAGTTTCACTTTTAATGCATAAATAAAAAATTAATATTTAAAGGATTTAATTTTTAAATTCATCACCAAACTATAAATTTCTCATTAAATTTATAGTTTGGTGTAACTGTTTTGTAAAGGATAAATGTTTAAGGTTGTTACTTTATAGAGATATGGTGGCATTTTAGAGATAAAGTGGTGTTGTTGTATCTGGTTTTTTTAAAAAAATATGCTATAAGTTAATTAACTTGTAATTTGTAGTTTATATTATAAACAATATGATAAAACAAAAATATAAAAAATTTATTACAGCTATTTTTATTTTAGCAAGTGTTTTTTTTATTT
>JAGVFS010000007.1 GCA_020057535.1 Patescibacteria group bacterium | reverse complement strand
GGGAAGTGGAAGAAATGAGAAAAGAAATGAGTTTAAAAAAAGATTTAACAGTAAAAGAAAAAATAGAAAGAACGGTTTTTAAAGGGAAATTAACGGATCCAATAAAAATAAAAAAAGATAAATCTGAAAATAAAAGTCAACAATCGCAAAAAGTATATTCAGAATTAGCTTTATTAATTTGTAATTCTTTTATTTCTGCGCCTGTCTATCTTTTAGTTTTTTTAATTCCTTTATTTTTTCTTCCTTTTACATTTGAAATTTTTGAATTTAATAAACAGTATTTGCTTTGGTCTTTGACAATAATCGCTTTAATGGCTTGGTTAATTAAAATGGCGATCATAAAAAAAGAATTTGAATTTTTAAAAAATCCTTTAAATGTTCCAATTTTGATTTTAATGGTAATTTTTACTTTAGCCGCTTTTTTTGGCATGGATTTGTATTCTTCGATTTGGGGGGCTTATGGTTGGTGTTCAGGAAATCTTTTAGAAATTCTAAGTTTAGGGGCGTTGTTTTTTATAATCATTAACAATATTAAAAAAACAAATTTAACTATCAATCGTTTATTAAATGTTTTTTTAGTTTCTGGATTTTTTGTTGTTTTTATAAGTTATCTTTCTGTTTTTGGTTTTCTTTTAAAATGGATACCTCAAATTTTACAGTTTAATTTTTTACAAGGAATTAATTTATCTAATTTTAATCCAGTAGGTTCGTGGGAGGCTTTAAGTATTTATTTAACAATTATTATTATTTTAATTTTAGGTAAAAAAATACAAAATTTAATTTTATGTATCGTTTATTACTTATTACTTATTGCTTGTTGTTTGTTGTTAATAATTATTAATTTTACTCTAGCTTGGATTATTTTATTACTTGCCACAGCATTATTATTATTTTTCAAAATAAGTGAAAGAAAAAATGAAAATTTATTTAAAATTTATTTAATTATTATAATTTTTGTTTTTTCTATCATCTCACTTTTTTTTCCTTTATATAAATCTATTAGAATAGATTTATATAAAGAAATAAAACTTGATAATAAAATTAGTTGGCAAATTACCAAAGATGTTATAAAACATCGTCCAATTTTAGGTGTAGGTCCTGGCGCTTTTGTTTATAATTTTTCTAAATATCATTCAAAGGAATTTAATCAAAATGAAAATTGGCAAATTCGTTTTGCAAAGAGTGGAAATTATATTTCAGAATTAATTATTAGTATTGGAATTTTAGGAATATTAAGTTATTTAATTTTAATTGGAACTTTATTAAGTTTAATCTGCCGTTTGCCGTTTATTATTTATTATTTTCCAGTATTTTTTCTTTTTCTTTCTCAATTTTTTTATAGAGGAAATACGGTTTTGAATTTTTGTTTTTGGTTTTTCCTTAGTCTTTCAATAGCTAATTGGAAAAAAATAAAACCTGAAATTTTTAAAACTCAAAAATTTGGGCATAGAATTTTAGAAAATGTTCCAGAGTTTTCTGTTATTTTAAATTCAATTTTGGTTTTAATATTTTGCGGTTTAATTGGAGCGGGTAATTTTGCCGTTCAAAATTACAAAGCCGAAGCGTTTATAAAATATGAATTAAAACTAAGACAACAAACAGAAAATTTTTCAGATCAAAAAATAGAATTTTTTGAACAAATTATAAATTTAAATCCCAAGCAAATATATTATCAAATAGGTTTAATTAAGGCTTATTTAAATTCAATTTTAATTGAATTTCAAAATTTAAAAATACAAGAATCTCATAAAGCACAGAAGTCTAAAATACAGGAGTCTTATGAAAAACTAAAAGAGATGGTGAATTTAGCAACTAATCGAATAAAAGAAATTCAAAAAATGGCTCCATTTGATGTAAAAATAGCGGAAATACAAGGGCAATTTTATAGAGATATCAAAATTTTAACAAGCGGAACAATTCCTCTATCAATAGAAGGATTTATAAAAGCGATAGAATTAGAACCAAATAATCCTATTTTGCATGTAGAATTAGGAACGGCGTATATGGATTTAGCAGAAGTAAACAAAGAGAAAGATTCAGAAAAAAAATTTGAAGAATCTATTTTAAATGAAAAATCTTTTATAGAAAAAATAAAAAAAATGAATTCGTCTGAATTAATTAAATTAGGACAAGAAGAATTTAATAAAGCTTTAGAATTAAAAAAAGATTTTTGGTTTGCTAAATATAAATTAGCTCTTTCTTATGAAAAACAAGGAGATATTAAAAAAGCGATAGTCGATTTAGAAAAAATTGCTACAGATTTAAATAAAGAAAAAAAAGATGATCCAACGCTTTTTTTTGATCTTGGAAGATTTTATTTTAATCAAGATAGAGTAGATGAAGCGATTAAAGTATTTCAGTTAGCCATTCAATTATCGCCTAATTATTCTAATGCTCTTTATGGTTTAGCGATAGCTTATGAGAAAAAAAATCTTTATGATCAAACATTACAAATTTTTCAAAAACTTCAGGAATTAAATCCAGAAAATAAAGAAATAAAGAGAAAAATTATTGAGTTGCAAGAGAAAATAAAAGAAAAATTAAGAGTCAATGAGTAATGATAATTTATTTAAAAAGACGACAGTCATTTTTACTTTAGTTTTATTAAAATATATAAACGAACATAAATAAACGCGTACAATGTTCGATTGCGACTAATTAAAAAATTTAATAATTTAATATTTTTTAATCTCACCGTGTTAACACGGTGAAGATTGTTTGTAAAGGTGGTAAAGGCAACTGTGGTAAAGGCAACTATCACCTTTAGTAAAATAAAGGAGGGGTAGTTACCTTTTAAAATATAAAACACTTTGTATACCTTGCAAGAAATGTTTATTAAATTTTTTAATCTCAACGTGTTAACACGGTGAAGATTGTT
>JAGVFS010000029.1 GCA_020057535.1 Patescibacteria group bacterium | reverse complement strand
GCATTGATGCCAATACCTTTTTGTTGGCATGGACAACAACTCCATGGACATTACCGGGAAATTTAGCATTAGCAGTTGGAAATAAAATTAATTATGTAAAAATAGAAATTATAAATAATGAATCAAAAATTAGAGAAAATTATATTTTAGCTAAAGATAGATTGATTGAAAATTTTAAAAATCAAAAATATAAAATTTTAGAAAATTTTAAAGGTAGGGATCTGGTTGGCTTAAAATATGAACCAATATATAAATTAAACAATGATGAAATTACAAAATCAAATAAAGTTTATAAAATTTACACGGCTGATTTTGTAACCATTGAAGACGGAACAGGCGTCGTTCATATTGCGCCAAATTTCGGCGAAGATGATTTCCGACTTGGAGAAAAAGTAGGACTACCGATGATTGATTTGATGGATGAAAATGGAATTTATTTAGAGTCAGTTGAAAAATGGAAAGAATACTATTTCAAAAAAGCCAATCGCGATATTTTACTTGATTTAAAAGAACGAAATATTATTTTTTCTAGTTTTGATTTTACTCATTCATACCCTTTTTGTTATCGTTGCAATACTCCTTTAATTTATAAAACTCAAAAGGCTTGGTATTTAAATACACAAAGAATTAAGGAACAAATGATAAAAACAAATAAAGAAATAAATTGGATGCCAGAATATTTTAAAGACGGTAGATTTAAAAATAATATTGAAAGCGCGCCTGATTGGTGCTTATCTAGATCTCGCTACTGGGGATCTCCAATTCCTGTTTGGAAATGTCCTAATTGCAATAAAATAAAAGTTTTGGGATCAATTAAAGAAATTGAAAAATTAAGCGGGAAAAAAGTAAAAGATTTACATCGACCTAATATAGATGAACATGAATTAAAATGCGAATGCGGAGGGATTATGAAAAGAGTTAAAGAAATACTTGATTGCTGGTTTGAATCTGGCGCTATGCCTTTTGCTCAATTTCACTATCCCTTTGAAAGACAAGAAGATTTTAAGAATATGTTTCCAGCGAATTTTATTATTGAATATACTGGTCAACTTCGTGGGTGGTTTTATTATTTGCATGTTTTATCAAACGCTTTATTTAATTCCATCTCTTTTAAAAATGTTATAGTTAGCGGAGTTTTAACAGGAACAGACGGTCGAAAAATGAGCAAATCATTTAACAATTATCCTGATCCACGCATAACATTAGAAAAATATGGCAGTGACGCTTTGCGTATGTATTTTATGAATAGCCCTATTATGCTTGGAGACGACGCTAATTTGTCTGAAATTGATATTCAAGATGCATTGCGGAAAAATATAATAATACTTTGGAATGTAGTTAAATTTTATGAATTATTCATGTCGTCAAGTAATGAAATTTTTACGATAGATATAAATATAAATAATAAAAAAAATATTTTGGATATATGGATATTAATAAAATTAAATCAATTAATTAAAGAAGTAACTGAAAATTTAGAAAAATATAATTTACCAGGGGCGTCTCGACCAATCGGTAAATTTATTGAAGATCTGTCTACGTGGTATTTGAGACGTTCACGCGATAGGTTTAAAGGTCAAAACGAAAAAGACAAACAATCTGCACTCACAACTACTAAATTTATTTTAACAGAATTAGCAAAAACAATGGCGCCTTTCGCCCCTTTTATTGCCGAACAAATTTGGCAAAAGTTAACAGAAAATAATTTTAAAAATGAAAATAAATCAGTACATCTTGAAAAATGGCCA
Organism: Patescibacteria group bacterium; assembly: GCA_020057535.1. Classification (GTDB taxonomy): domain Bacteria; phylum Patescibacteriota; class Patescibacteriia; order UBA2591; family PGYQ01; genus PGYQ01. The sequence goes on along the minus strand of JAGVFS010000029.1, from coordinate 3,248 downwards.
AAACAATCACAAATTACAAATTACGAATTACGAATTTTGGAAGAAATGCAAGTTGTTAGAAAGATTGTTGAATTAGGATTAGCTAAAAGGGATGAAATTGGAATTAAAGTACGACAACCTTTAAATGAATTACGAATTATAAATTATGAATTACAAGCTGAATACAAAAATTTAATTATGAATGAATTGAATATAAAAAATATAATTTCAAAAAAGGGTCAGGGGGAATTAAAAGTAGAATTAGATACTATTATTACTAATGATTTGAAACTTGAAGGATTAAAACGTGAAATCATACGACTCGTAAATGCGGAACGCAAAAATTTAGGACTTAACATTAAAGATCGCACAGAAATATTTTATTTTACTAATAGTGAATTAATTTTTAATGCTATAAAAACTTTTAAGGAAGAAATTTTAAAAGACACTTTAAGTAATAATATAAAAAACATTGAAAATATCGCCAATTTAAAAGATGTAAAAATTAATAATGAAATTTTAAAAATAGACATTAAAAAAGTAATTTTTTATGAAAATATTCCAACCAAAAACCATAGCTACTCCTTGGAAAGCTGATCATTTTCTGAACAAAAAAATAATTTTAACTAATATTAAAAATAATCTTTTTAGAAAAGATAAATTAATTTTATTAAATTTATCTCTTGGAATATTAAGCAATTTTTTTATTTGGGGGATTATTTATTATAAATTACAAAGCATAGAAGACAATTTAATTCCTTTATATTATAACATTTATTTCGGAATCGGATTAATCGGACAAACAAAAGAATTATTTAAATTACCTCAAATTGGTTTAATAATTTATTTATTTAATTTTTGCTTGGCTTATTTTTTATATTCAAAAAATAAATTTCTAAGCCATTCTTTGCTCATTTGTTCGATTATAATCCAATTTTTATTAATTTTAACAACTTTTTTATTATTTAACATCATCTAAAAAACTTGCAGAAATTAACTCATAACTTGTAGTTAAGAATTCATAATTCATATTATGGAAATACCTTTTTTCCCTTTAATTAAAATATTTTCTTTATCCACTTTTTCTTTTTTAATCGCTTTAATTTGGGTTCCTTTTTTAATTCATTTTTTGAAAAAAAATAATTTAGGAAAAACAATTAGAGAAAGCGCGGATACTCCTATATTTTCTGAAATGCATCAAAAAAAATCTGGCACCCCGACAATGGGAGGAATTTTAATTTGGGGAACAACTTTAATTTTAATTTTTTTGTTTTCTTTCTTAGCCGAATTAACTCATTTGCCTATTTTTAAACAATTAAATTTTTTAACTCGCAATGAGACCCTATTGCCTTTGGGAGCTTTAATTGCTTCTGCTTTGATTGGATTAGGAGATGATTTTTTAAATATTAAAAAAATTGGTCCTAATGGCGGAGGGTTAAAAGTAAAACACAGATTAATAATTTATACATTACTCGCCACATTAATCGCTTGTTTTGGCGCTTATTGGTTTTATTATAAATTAGAATGGAGTGTTATTCATGTCCCTTTTTTAGGAGATAAAAATATTGGTTTTTGGTATATCCCGCTTTTTATTTTTGTCATGGTCTCTACGGCTTTTTCAGTAAATGAAATTGATGGCTTAGATGGTTTGGCTGGAGGAACTTTATTAATTTCTTTTGTCTCTTTTGGCGTGATCGCTTTTGTTTTAGGAAGAGTAAATTTAGCTGTTTTTTGCGGGGTAATTTCTGGAGCATTATTAGCTTTTTTATGGTTCAATATCTATCCAGCTAAATTTTTTATGGGAGACACAGGAGCAATGTCTTTAGGTATTACTTTGGGCATTGTGGCGATGTTAACAAATACTTTTTTACTTTTACCAATTATTGGTTTTCTTTTTATAATAGAATCTCTATCGGTAATTATTCAATTTTTTTCTAAAAAAATTTTTCACAAAAAAGTCTTTCTTTCTAGTCCAATACATCATCATCTAGAGGCAAAAGGATGGCCAGAGCCTCAAATAGTTATGCGCTTTTGGATCATCGCCGGCATTACGGCAATGATTGGATTAATTATTTTTTTATTAGATAAAGGAATTTAAATTTTTTTCTAACATTTTAAAATAACTCCACTGATTTTTAATTGGTTGATTTTTTAAAGAGAGATTAATTAAATCGCCGTGAAAATCAGTACCAAAGGTAATAATTAAATTTAAATCATTGGCTAATTTTTGATAATGCTCAATTTGATGCCAAGAATGATAAGGCGTAATCGCTTCAATTCCTTTTAATCCCTTTTGTTTTAATTTTAAAATTATTAAATCATCTGCATAAGATAATTGCTGTCCAGGATGAGCTAAAACAGGAATGCCTCCTGCTTTTAAAATTGTCTTTATTGCCAATGGAGTAAAAATTTTTAAATGTTCATCCGAAACAAATCCCGGTCGATCTTTCGTAAAATAAAAATTAATTGTTTCAAAAAGATCCGGCTCTGGGATTTTTTTTATTTTCATTAATTTGATTCGTTCTTTTAATTTTAGGTCTTTGATTATTTTATTTTTATTTTTTTGATTTTGCGTTAAAATATTTTTTAAATGAACAAATCCAAAATATCTCGATTTAAATTTTTCTAATTTTTTAAAATCAATTTTAAAACCGATTTGTTCCATTTTTTTTAATGTTTCAACCCCCCAAGCATAGTGTCTTTCTTGAGCTTGAACAGTTAAATCATTTAATTCTTTGTTTTTCAAATTAAAATTATAACCTAATAAATGCAATTTTTTGTCTTCAAAAAAAGTATAAAACTCTATTCCTGGAATTACTTTTATTCCATTTTTTTCCCCTAATTCAATCATTTTTTCAACTCCACTAATTGTATTATGATCAGTCAAAGAAATTGTTGTTATATTTTCTTTTTTTAATTTTTTAATAATTTGATTTAACTCAAGCATCCCGTCAGAATAAACAGAATGCATATGAAGATCAATAAATCTTTGCATAAATTTGGATTAATTATTATTTAATAATAGAGAATGTATTATAACGCATCTATATACTAAATAAAATTTACACTTAATATTTTTAATTTGAATGTTAAACGTCCAAATAATATATCTTTTTATTTTACATTTATTGTAATTTTATATAAGTTTTTTAACTTTAGCAAAAATTTCTAAATATTCTTTATTAAGAATAAATGGAACAAAACGCTTTTTATTCTCATTAGAAATATTAAAAAATTTTTCAAATGACCATAATTCAAAACCAATCGCT
>JAGVFS010000008.1 GCA_020057535.1 Patescibacteria group bacterium | reverse complement strand
TTTTTTTAAGCTAAAATTAAAATCTAAAATTTCTAATTTGTTTAAAAAAAATTATTTTGTTTCTTTGTGTAATATGTGTCTTTTACATTTTTTACAGTATTTTTTTAATTCCAATCTTTCTTTAATAATCTTTTTATTCTTATATGAATGATAATTAATATTATGACATTCAGTGCATTCTAATTTTATTAAATTGGGTTGAGGCATAATAAATTAACTTATTATTTTGAAATAAAAAATAAATATTAAATTTCTAATTGTTTTAATGTTTTATCTATTTTAATTGTATCTTGTGTAAATTTTTTTCTTTATCTGTAAAATATAAATTTTTTTCATCTCCTGAAAGCACAATTTGATCAACAACATAATTAGCGCCTGAAGGAATGGCTAATAAATAATTTTGTCCAGTCTTAACATTAATTTTATAAAAATCATTCGGACTTTCATCTGCTAATTCTGGATAAAATCCACTCCCGGCTGGCAAATTTCTTGGTACAGCGCAATACACGGTTTCATTATCCGAAGAAAAAATACATTTATCCGCCCATGTTTGCAATCCAATTAAAATTCTATTTTTTCCAATATCTTCTCCTTGAGCGTCAACTACCCATAATGTTGGATTATTATTTGCCACATCATTATACACACTATATAAAAGTCTATCTCCATTTGGACTCCATTTACTTTTAAAATCTTGCCCTTCAATAATCATTGATTTAAAATTTTCTCCTTGTTGTCCAACAAAATAAACCTCTTGTTTATCTACTCCAATTGACTCTGCATACAAAGCTACAACTTGCTGATTTGGAGACCAATTAACTTCCACTTTGTGATCATTTTCCCCCATTGGCTCTATGGCTTTAAATCCAGTGCCATCCGGATTAGCGATTGAAAGCCATCTTTTTTCTGGATTATAACTTGTTGTTTTAAAAGCAATACTTTCTCCTCGCGGAGAAAAAGAAAAATCATCCCAATGTTTTGGCAATGAAAATTGTTTTTTTTGATTAAAATCATAAAGTATTTTAGAATCGTCTGGAAAACTTAAAACAACCTTATCTTTTATTGGAGACCAATAAATTTTTTTTGCTTCAGGGTAAATATCATCAGTAATCAAAGTTTTAATTTTGCCATCAGGAGAAATTTTATAAAATTTTCCTGTGTCTTTTTGATAATATAATAAATTAGAACCATCTAAATTTAGAGTTATATCTTGAACATTTTCTATTGGCAAAGAAGTGATTTGAGTTTCCGTACCAACAGCAATTGGAGAAACTTTATAAATAATTGGAGATTCATCAGTGACCGGTTTTATTTCTTCTATTTTTTTCATAATTGGTAAACCGGTTTCAGTGTCAATTTCTACTATTCTTTTAGCTCCAAGGTCTATTTCTGGTAATCCAGACACAGGAACTTCAACTTCTTTTAAAGGTACTACTGGAGGCAATGATGGAGTTGGTTTAAAAAAGAAAAAATAAAGTAAGAAAGCAAAAAAAACAATACCTAAAATAAACAAAATAATAAATAAAATTTTTCTAAAAGAAAAAAACATAAATGAATTATGAATTATGAATTATAAATTCTACTCCATATTTTTTAAAATGTCCATTTAAAAAAATATTTTAAATTATTATTTTACATTTTGCGCTTTACGTTTTTTTTATTTTCTATCTAGAAAATCTTGTAAAATAATCATTGCCGCAACAGAATCATCATCTTTTATTTTACTCCCTTTTAATAAAGTTTTAGCTATTTTAGTGGTCATCCTCTCACTTTCAAAATCTATTGGAATTTTTAAAATTTTTTTTGTTTCTTTAAAAAATTTTTCAATCTCCATTATTATTTGCTGATTATTATTAGTTAATTGACTGGGTTGACCAAGAATAATTTGAGTCACATTTTCTTGTTCGCAAATTTTTTTCAATTCTCGTATAACAATTTTTATTCCTTGATTTTTTATAATTTTATAAGGCATGGCTATTTTTAATAACCTATCAGACAAAGCCAAACCAATTTTACTTTTTCCATAATCAATGCCTAAAATTTTTTCCATAACTTAATCCGTTAATAACTTTTTAAAATTTTTAAAAATAAAACGATTTTTATAATTTCCATAAATTTTTAAACCAATGTTACCGAAGCGATTTTATCGTTTTTATTTTTAAATCTCATTAATCTTACCCCTTGAGTAACGCGACCAGAAACCGAAACCTTTTTTAAAGGAAGGCGAATAACTTGACCTTGAATAGAGATAATAACTAAATCGCCAGTTATTTCTTCGGAAAGATTTTTTCCATTAACTACCATAGCTGAAACAATTTTTCCTATTTTATTGGTAATTTTAGCTGTTTTAATTCCAGTTCCTTTTCGTCCTTGTAAACGATATAAATTTAATTTGGTCATTTTACCAAATCCATTTTCAGTAACAATTAAAAGTTTTGCATCGCTAATTTTAGAATTTATTACATCCATTTCTATTACCTTATCGTCTTTTTTAAGTTTAATACCAAATACACCAGAAGCTGTTCGACCCATTTCCCTAATTTGTTCCTCTTTAAATTTAATCGCTTGACCCAAAGCAGTAATTAAAATAATTTCATCTTTTCCAGAAGAAGATTTAACCCATTTCAAAGAATCATCTTTTTTAAGAGAAATAGCAATTAATCCCGAACGACGAACATTAATAAAATCGGCAATATCTACCTTTTTAATTATTCCTTTTTCTGTAGTCATTACTAAATATTTACAATCTTTTAATGTGGTTAAATATTGAATGGCTGAAATTTTTTCTTCAGAAGTAATTTGCAAAAAATTAACCAAAGCCTGTCCCTTGGCTAATCGAGAAGTAACTGGAACATCATAAGCCTTAAGCTGAAAAACCCTTCCTTTAGAAGTAAAAAATAATAAATCTGAATGTGTTGTTGTTGTAAATAAATGTCCAACAACATCTTCTTCTTTTGTTGTTAATCCTATAATCCCTTTACCTCCTCGTGCCTGAACTTTAAATGTTTCTGGAGCAAGACGTTTTATATATCCATCTCGAGTTACAACGATAACACACGGTTCATTTGGAATTAAATCTTCTTGAGAAAATTCTTTTATTGTTTGAATATCAATTTGAGTTCTTCTTTCGTCTTTAAATTTTTCTTGCAATTGCGCTAAATCTTCTTTTATGATTTTTAAAATATTTTTTCTATTAGCTAAAATTTCTTCAAGTTTTTTTATTAATTTTAATTTTTCTTCCAACTCTTGCTCAATTTTCATTTTTTCTAAATTAACTAATTGCTGTAATTTTATTTCTAAAATAGCCAATGTTTGCCTCTCGCTTAATTTAAATGTTTTTATTAAATTATTTTTTGCTTCTTCTCTATCTTTTGATTTTTTTATTATTTTTATAATCGCGTCAATGTTAGCCAAAGCGATTTTTAATCCTTCTAAAATATGAGCTCTTTCTCGCGCTTGCGCTAATTCAAATTCAGCTCTTCTTTTAATAACCCATTCTCTGTGTTTAATATATTCTTCTAAAATTAATTTTAGAGTTAAAAGTTTTGGCTGAATTCCATCAACCAAAGCGATCATATTAACATGAAAAGTATCTTGAAGTTGCGTTAATTTAAAAAGACTATTTAAAATTTTTTGAGGATAAGCGTCTTTTTTTAATTCAATTACCATTCGAACCCCTTCTTTATTTGATTCGTCTCTTAAATCTTTTATTCCTTCAATTTTTTTATTTTTAACTAATTCGGCAATTTTTTCCAAAAGTTGCGCTTTGTTAACTTGATAAGGGATTTCTGAAACAATAATTTTAAAATATCCCGGATGAGTTTCTATTATTTCTGTTTTTGATCGCACTGGAATGCTTCCTCTCCCTGTTGTATAAGCTTGTTTAATTTCATCGGCATTGTAAATAATTCCTCCGGTTGGAAAATCCGGCCCCTTGATAAAATTCATTAATTCCTCAATAGCACATTCAGGATGATCAATTAAATAAATAATTCCTTGACAAAGTTCATTTAAATTATGTGGCGGAATATTAGTTGCCATACCAACGGCAATTCCCATACTTCCATTAAGTAATAAATTTGGCAATTTAGCTGGTAAAACTCGCGGCTCCTTATGTGATTCATCGTAATTAGGAACAAAATCAATAGTATTTTTTTCAAGATCAAAAAGTAATTCTTCGGCAATAGTGGCTAACTTTACCTCCGTGTAACGCATAGATGCCGCATTATCCCCATCCATTGAACCAAAATTTCCTTGTCCTTTAATTAAAGGATAACGCATAGAAAAATCTTGCGCCATTCTAACCATTGAATCATAAACAGCGACATCTCCATGTGGATGATATTTTCCTAAAGTTTCCCCAACCACTGTCGCGGATTTTCTAAATCTACCTCCGGCTTTAAGTCCCATACTCCACATTGCGTAAAGTATTCGACGATGAACCGGTTTTAATCCGTCTCGCGTGTCTGGCAAAGCTCGAGCAACAATAACAGACATTGCGTAATCCAAATAAGAAATCTTCATTTCTTCAGTAATAGAAAAAGGATTAATTTTTTCTATAAAAATTTCATCTGTTTTATTTAAATCATTTTTTTTATTATTTTTTAATCTTTTTAGCATAGAAAATAAATAAAATTTTCTCTAATCCTCAAAAAACTAAAATTATAAAAGTGATTAGGTTAATTTATTTTTTATGTTTTAACGTTTTTTTATTTTTTGTATTCTTGTGTTTTATTGTCTTAATTTTTAAAACTTCTCGATTATTATAATAACCACAATTTAAACAAGCATGATGAGGCATCACTGCTTTTTTGCATTGAGAACAATTTATCAACTTCTGTTTTTTAAGGGCAAAAGTGGATGTTCGTATTCTTTTGGACGATTTTGTCCTTTTTTGAGTTGGTAAGGCCATAAAAGAAAAAACATTTGACAATTGACATTTGACAATTGACAAAATAATTAAAATTAAAAATCTCTAAACCAAAGTTTGGTAGTTATATATTTATATATTTATTTGAAATAATTTACCATGTTAAATAATTCGCAAAACAAATTTTAGAATTAAAAATTTTATTTAAAAATAAATTGAAAATTTATCGAAAATAAAATTATTTTAATTATATCTCTTTTTTAAAAAAACTACAAATTAAACCAAAATCTAATTTGATTTTATATAGAAATATAGACGCGATAATTTAATCAAATTCACGCTAAATATAATTTAGTGATTTAATTTTACTTATTTTTGCTAAAAAACTTTAAAACAAAATCGCCTTTCTAATAAAAAGTTAATTTATTTTTTATATAAATGTTTTATATTCATTATATTTTATTATTTTATTATTTTTTTCTTTTTTTCTTTTTTTCTATTTCAACTTTTTTATTTAATTTCTTTTCATTCCTAATTCTGCATTTTGCATTCTATTTTCCCTTGTCTTAAAATTTTCAATTTTCCACCAATAATTTCAATCACAGTTGATGGTTTAATTTTTGGAAGTTTTCCAATATCTAAAATCAAATCAATTTTTTTTATATTTTTTTTAAATTGTTTTAAAATTTCTTGTTTAGAATAACATTCTGGTTTATTGGAAACATTAGCCGAAGTGGTTGTAATTGGTTTGTTGAATTTTTTAACTAATTCCAAAGCTATTTTATTATTTGGCATTCTAATGCCAATTTTTCTTTTTTTAGCTGTAAGAATATTTGGTAATTGATAAATACTTTTTTTCTTTTTAACTACTAACGTTAAAGGTCCAGGCAAATTTTCTTTAAATAATTTTTTAGCTTGAGAATTGAATTCGCCAATTTCTTGGGCCATTTTAAAATTTTTTACAATTACAGAAATTGGGGTTTTAAAATCTCTTTTTTTAAAAACAATTGTTTTTTTTATGGCTTTTTTATTTGTCGCATCAACGCCAATGCCATAACAAGTATCAGTTGGATAAATTACCATTCCTCCATTTTTTAAAATTTCAACCGCTTTTTGAATATTACCCATTGCCTTTTGGATTTTTTTAAAATTAATTAAGCAAAACATACAAACAATTAACTAACAAAAGTAAAATTTATTTTGAATCAAAATAATATAACAAAGAATATAGACCAGCAATAAAAAAAATAATAGTCCAAATCCAAAATCCAACGCCGCAAAAAGTAAATAATAAAAATGCAATAAAAGCGATTGATATTTTTCCAATAGTCAAAGATTGTTCAAAAAATATAGCGTATTTTAAAGTTCCATATTGATTAGCTGTTTTGTAAGTGTGAGCTATTAAAGGAATGAAAATTCTAGAACGAAAAATTCTAGAAAAAAGTTCTATTACAAAAACCCCAGGAATGGTTTTTATAAATCCTCTAATTATCCAAAAAATAAAATAAGGAAATAAACTTTTTTTAAGTATTTTCTTTCCATTTCCATTATCAAAAGAATAACCAATATAAAATGTA
>JAGVFS010000060.1 GCA_020057535.1 Patescibacteria group bacterium | reverse complement strand
TGCACTCGTTCATGTTACAGTTGACACTGAAAGATGATTTATGTTTAAAGATAAGCTATTGTATAGAGTTAATCTTAACTCTATACAATTTATGCAAACAAGAGCGGAAAATCTATTCAATCCCTACCGTTATCACCTTTCGGCCGAAGCCAAGAAACGACTCAGATGGATGTATCTTCTCTACAGCGAAGAAGAAAACAATGTCACACGCGCGGCCAAGAAGATCGGTCTTTCCCGGCAGTGGCTTTCTGAACTAAAATCGGTATTTGAATATCATCGCAAAGATCCAAGAAGTTTAGAACCAGAATCAAAAACGCCTCACCACACTGACAAAAGACAGAAGATACCCAGAGAGACAGAAAATAAAATTATTGAAATTAGAGATAAATATGGTTGGGGCAAGGATCCTATTTCAGTAGTTTTGTATAGAGATTACCGCCTGCGAGCCAGTCCCTCAACCGTCAACCGATACCTGCATAAACATTTAAGAATCAATCCCAAGCTATCTGAAAGAAACAAGAAGGCCTGGGCCGAGAAGAAACTTCGCGAATCGTTAAAGGAAAACTAAAGTTTGATTGTCAAATATCGCCCGCCTCGGCAGATTAAGGACTACTTACCCGGCGCCTTAATGGAAAAAGACATGAAAATGGTGCCTGCCAAGGACAAAATACCGCTAATAATAGACAATAAATACCATCTCCAGAACTATTTCAATTATCAACACACCCTGCTTGATTCTTTTACCAGAATAAGGACAATGGAATTGGTGGAAAAACCTGATAGTTTAAGCGCCGCTCTGGCTTATCAAGAGATGAGATTGAGATTGCCTTTCAAAATAGCCGGCCTGAACACTGACAGCGGCGGGGAAAACGGCAAGGACTTTAAAGAACAATTGGCTCGCGATGAGATAGTTCATTTCTATTCCCGAACCAGCACGCCCACTGACAATCCACGGGTGGAAAGATCGCATTTAACCGATGAGAAAGAATTCTACAACCGCAGTCTGAACGGCCAGACTTTTAAAAAACAGAAAGAGGCCTTAAAGAACTGGGAACACACCTACAACTTCTTAAGACCCCATCAAGCTCTGGGCTATCTGACGCCGATGAAATTCTATGAGTTTTGGAAAGAAAATCCAGAAAAAGCTTTCCAAATTAAAAATAAGTATCAGGCCTACCTGGCCAAGCAAAGACAGCGGCTGGCTAATTCCAGAAGGATAAAAAACAAAGAACAAATTGAAAAATTGATGCAATTTATTGACGCCAAATTAAACCAAAACCAACTTCAAAAAGTCACCCTACAACCTTACAAATTAGAACTAATAAAGTGTCAATTATGTTCGTGGACTTGAACAGGAGAGAGAGACTTTAAAGTCGTCCTCATGCACTAGAATGGAATTATACTTTTTAGCTAAAATACAAAATCATTTTGGGGACGTAATTTTTTGATTAAGATTAAATTTAATGTTTTTTTAAATTAGCGAGTATCTCGGATAAAAAATAAAAAAACAGCTACTAAACTCCGAGGGTCGGATTCGAACCGACGACCAATTGGTTAACAGCCAACTGCTCTACCGCTGAGCTACCTCGGAATTTAATAGCCGTTTTGTTTTAGCTTTTAAAAATTTAATTTTAATTGATTCGACAAAATTTGCTATAAATTTTTAATTTTACACCAATTTCACTTCAGCAATTTTTGCCATATCAAACGTTAAAGCGCGTAAATCATTTGAATTCAATTGATGAATATTCTTCTTTCCAATTGCGCCAGCAACCATTTTTACTTCTTCTGTGCAACTTTTAATATAATTTGACACAGAAATGGTCGCTTCTTCCATATTTAATTTTTTTCTTAATTCTGGATTTTGAGTGGCAATTCCTTTTGGACAAAGTCCTCTAAAGCATTGTTGGCAATAAATACAACCCATAGCAATTAACAAAGGAAAACCCAAAAAAACAGCGTCTGCTCCCAAAGCGAGAGCTTTCGCGATATCAGCCCCTTTATTTAATCCCCCTCCAACTATTAATTCTTGTTTTGCTTTAAGTTTATCTAAAATTTTTCTCGCTTTAACAATCGCCGGAATAATTGGCAAACCAAAATCATTCAACATTATTTCTGGCGCAGCGCCAGTTCCACCAGATAATCCATCTATAGCAATAATATCCGGATTTGCTTTTATCGCCAATTTAACATCTTCTTCAACATTGCCAGCTCCTAATTTAATTATTATTGGACGATTATTTGTTATTTTTTTTAACCATTGAACTTTCTTTTTTAAATCTTTTATATTTTTTATGTCTAAATGACTACACGGAGAATGAACGTCTTGATCTTTTGAAACCTGTCTTATTGCGGCAATTTCATCGGTAATTTTTTCTTTTTTTAATAACCCCCCTTGGCCAGGTTTTGCGCCTTGACCAATTTTAATTTCAATCATATCCGCTTGTTTTAATACCTCTTCTGTAATTCCAAATCTTCCGGTTGAGTATTGAACAATTAACAACTCGGCGTTTTTTCTTTCTTCTGGAAGCATTCCTCCTTCGCCAGTATTTGCGATTGATCCAACATTCGCGCTTGCTTTAGCCAAAATAATTTTCGCTTCTTTGCTTATTGCTCCAAAACTTATGGCCGCGTTCATAATTGGAGTATTTAACACAACCGGATTTTTACTTAATTTTCCTAAAATTGTTTTTGTTTCTATTTTTTCTTTAAAATAATCAATCGGCGTCGCAGTTAATTGCGCCGGAATAAAAATTAAATCGTCAAAATTTATTTTATCTATTTTATTTGATCGTCCGCTCAAAATTGGCGGCTCGCCACTTAATGTTCTTTTTTTTATTTCATTTATCCAAATATTCATAAATAAAAAATTAATTTATAAAATTTAAATTTCTAATTACCCTTTAATTGCCCCTAAATAATTCTCAAAAAAACTAAAAATTAAAAACACAAAAAATAAAAAGAAATAATTTAAAATTTAAAATAAATTTAATTTGAATTTTACATTTTGAATTGCTTATTTTTTTTCATTTTACATTTTTATTGGGAGTATTGTGAACTTGTTTAAGGGGCAAGTTAGATAAATTAGGTTAATTTATTTTATTATTGTTTTATTGCCTCTTGTGTTTTTATGAAAGGGGTTTTGAAAAAGAAATATTGCTGAATAATCATAAATAATGTAAGTACAAACCAATACAAAGCCAATCCAGCAGGCAAAGTCGTTCCAATAAATACAGTTAAAATTGGCATAAAATAAAGCATTTGTTTATTCATCATCGCCGTCATACTTTCATCTTTGGCTTCTTTCAGTTTTGCCACTTCAACAGGAGGGGGTTTACGCATCATCATTCTCGTTTGCCAAAATTGAGCAATACCAGATAAAACAGCAAGTAAAATATTAGGATTTGATAAATTTATTCCTAAAAAAAAAGAATTAATTTTTTCTGGAGAAGAAATAAAAGAATAAAGCAATTCTTTATCTACGGCGTTAAATCCGTCTTTAAAAATATAAAAAACAGCGATTAAAAAGGGGAATTGAATTAAAAGTGGAAGACAAGAAGAAAAAGGATTGATCTTTTCTTGTTTGTAAAGTTTCATCATCGCTTGTCCCATTTTTTCTTTTTGATCTTTATATTTTACTTTGATTTCCTCTATTTTAGGTTGTAAATCTTGAAGGGCTTTTTGTGATTTTATGGCTTGAGAGGAAAAAGGATTTAAAAGCAATTTAATAATTATTGTTAAAAAAATTATCGCCACTCCCAAATTATTTCCTGGAATTGTATTGTACAAAAAAATTAATAAATTATAAATTGGCTGATAACAAATTAAGTTAAATAATTCAGACATAAAAAAATACAAAAATCAAAATATAAAATTTATATTGTCGCTAAGCGTGAGAAAATTTATTTAAAAATCTATAAACAAGATAAATGTAATAATTTTGCGCTTTAAACTTTTAATTATTAGCGATTGACGCAAATTTTTTTAAAAAATCTAATAATAAATAAATTATTTCAATGGATCGTATCCTCCTTTATTAAAAGGATTACATCTTAACATACGCAACATAGCTTTGAGTCCTCCTTTAATAAGGCCGTATTTTTCTATTGATAGACAAGCGTATTCAGAACAAGTTGGTCTAAATCGGCATTGACCGTAAGGTTTTAAAAATTTAAGCCAACTATGATCTAAAGAAAAAAATTTTTGATAAAAACGAATTAATTTTATAGCAAAAAGTCTCGGAACAATAAATATAAATTCAGATAAAAATTTAAACATAAAATAAAACAAAAATTTAAAAAAATTTTTACAATCTAATTTTTCTAATTTTCAATCAATCTTTATCTTTTCTTATTAAATTTAACAAAAAATTAACGCAAAACAATTCAATAAACAAAACTTAAATAATTCTACATTCTGCATTCCTAATTCTGCATTCTATACATTCTACATTCT
>JAGVFS010000052.1 GCA_020057535.1 Patescibacteria group bacterium | reverse complement strand
ATATAAAGAAATTTTGTCATGAAAAAAATTTATAACTAAAAGTGATTATCGCTTTAATTATCTTAAAGTTTTAATTATTTTAAAGTTGTTATTTTTAGCTTGGTAAAAAAATGACAATCACCTTCTATTAAGTATTTTTTTGGCTAAAAATAGCTAAAATTAAACCACAAAATTACATTTGCCGGTGAATTTGATTAAAATTTTACTTTTACATTTTGAAATATGTTTTAGATAAAGATGATTGTTGTCTTTACTTTTATTTTCTTTTTAGATGGAAAAATTTTTTAAAATAAACAGTATCACAGTATTTTTTTATTTTTCTTTCTATATATCATGTTAACACGTTAAAATTACATAAAAAATAAACACAATAATACGTTTTACATTACGTTTTTATAATTAAAATAAAATTATTACATCGTTTAGATAAAATTATTTATGAGAAAAATTTAATTACTTATAATAGTTGCATGGAACAAAAATTTTAAATCCATATTTAATTTTATGATTTTTAATATTCTTACAATTTTTCCTCAAATATTCAATTCTTATTTTAATGAAAGTATTATAAAACGCGCGCAAGAAAAAAAAATAATTAAAGTTAATTTTTTAAATATTCGCGATTATGCTTTTGATAAACATAAAACAGTTGATGATACTCCTTATAGTGGAGGACCAGGAATGTTAATGAAAATTGAACCAATTTATTTAGCGCTTAAAACTTTAAAATTAAAATGCCAACCAAAGACTAGTCGCTTCATAAAAAACAAAATACTAAAACAAAAAATTATTTTATTAACGCCAAAAGGAAAAAAATTTGATCAAAAAATGGCGGAACGATTATCTAAATTAGATAGGATAACTTTAATTTGTGGTAGATATGAAGGAATTGATGAGAGAGTAAATAAATTAGTTGATGAAAAAATTTCTATCGGCGATTATATTTTAACTGGCGGAGAGATTCCAGCAATGACGATTATTGATGCAATCACTCGTTTATTACCTGGAGTTTTAGGTAAAGATATATCAAGTAAAATTGAAACTTTTGCAAAAGAGGGTTTTTTAGAATATCCTCAATACACTCGACCAGAAATTTTTGAAATAAATGGTAAAAAAATGCGCGTTCCTAAAATTCTTCTATCTGGAAATCATAAAAAAATAAAAGAATGGCAAGAAAAAAAATCAAAAAAATAGACGCATAATCCGTAATTAAAAATTACGCAAAAATTAAATAATCAAAATTATCACCTACTAAATTTTTAAAAAAATTTCATAAAATTTTTATTTTATAAAAGATTAAATTTTTATAAAAAAGCATTATATAAAAAATAAAAAAATATAAAATGAAGAAAGAACAAAAAATAAATTCACCCCTCGCGCTTTTTAAAAAGGCGAGGGGTTTACCGCAATTAATTGTTGTTTTGGGACCTACAGCTTCAGGAAAAACTGAATTAGCTTTAAAATTAACTAAAAAATTTAATGGTGAAATTATTTCAGCCGACTCGCGACAAATCTACAAAAAAATGAATATTGGAACTAATAAATGTTCTATAAATTATAAACCTTCTATAAATCACAAACTGCAAAAAACTATAAGCTATCAAGATATTCCTCATTATATGATTGATATAGTTAATCCTGATAAAGAATTTAGTGTGGCGATATATAAAAAATTAGTCATAAAAATCATCAAAAATATTCAAAAACAAGGCAAATTACCATTTTTAGTTGGTGGAACAGGACTTTATATTTCTAGTGTTATTGATAATTTTAAAATTCCAGAAGTTCTTCCGAATAAAAAAATAAGAATAAAAATAGAAAATGAAATAAAAAAATATGGTCTAGAAAAAATTTACCAAAAATTATTAAAACTTAATCCAGCGGCTGAAAAATTTATTCAAAAAAATAATGCTCGCCGAATAATTAGAGCTTTAGAAATTTGTTTTAGTAAAGGAAAATTTTTTTCTCAACAAAGACAAAAAAATAAACCTTTGTTTAATGTTTTACAATTAGGTATAAAAATTTCACGGGAAAAATTGTATAAAAAAATTAATCAAAGAGTTGATCAAATGATCAAAAAAGGATTAGTGGAAGAAGTTGTTAAATTAGCAAAAAAATATAATTGGAATTTACCAAGCATGAGTGGTATTGGTTATAAACAAATTGGAATGTGTTTGCGAAATGAAATAGATTTAAACACCGCCATTGAATTAATTAAACGTGATACTCGCCATTACGCTCGTCGTCAAATGACTTGGTTTAAAAAAGATAAACGAATTCATTGGATTTCAAGTCAAAAACAAGCTGAAAAATTAATTAATCAAATTATTTAAAATTTTCCATCTTCTTTTTTTCTCTTCTTTGGAAATATCGTCGTTTAATTTAGCGGCTATAGTTCCTGGGCGAGGGGAGTATTGAGAAATAAAGGCTTTATTAAATTTTATTTTTTTACACAATTTAACGGTATTTTCAAACTGTTTTTTTGTTTCACCAGGAAAACCGACAATAATGTCGGTGGAAAGAAAAATTTTTTTCATTTTTTTGCGAATTTTTTGAATAAGTTTTAAATAATAATCCACTAAATAATGACGATTCATTTTTCTAAGAATTTCATCATCGCCTGATTGAAGGGGTAAATGCAGTTCTTTTTTTATTTTTTTACATTTTACCATTACATCAATTAATTCATCTGATATATCTTTTGGATGACTAGTTAAAAAATTTATTTGAAATTTTCCCGGCAAAGTAGCAATAATTTTAAGAAGTAAAGGGAAGGTAATAACATTAATTTTAAATTTTGAATTTTTGATTTTAAATTTGTTTAAAAATTGAAAATTAAAAGTTTGTGACGAACTTATCGAATCCATTGAAAATTTATAGTTATAGCTATTCACATTTTGCCCAAGTAAAATTATTTCTTTATATTTTTTTTTAATTAAGTTTTTTACCTCGCAAAGAATTTCTTCAATTGGTCTGGAAATCTCTCGACCACGAGTGTATGGCACAACGCAATATGAACAAAAATTATTACATCCAGTCATAATTGGCACATAGGCAATATTTTTGGTAGAATATTTGGGTTTAATGTAAAAATAATCAATATTTGAAGGTTTAATTTCCAAATATTGTTGCATCTTTGCGCGTTGTTGTATTTCTATAATTTTTTTAGGTAATTCAGGTAATTTTTTTATATCAAAAATTAAATCAACCTTGTCTTTGAATTTTTTTTTGTCTTTTTCTAAAATACAACCGGTTAAAGCGATAATTAAATTGTGATTTTGTTCTTTTAGTTTTTGCCATTTTCTTTCTTGACCAAAAATTCGATCAATCGCTTTTTGCTTAACAGAACAACTATTAATCAATATTAAATCAGCTTTGTTTTCATCTAAAACAGGTCGATATTTTATTTTTTTTAAAACGCTCGCAATTCGTTCAGAATCCGAAATATTCATTTGACACCCAAAGGTGATAAGTTTATAATTCATATTATTAAACTTTTAATTAATTTTTTAATGAAAATAGTATAACATAAATACATAATTTAAAAATCAAAATGACAGTTTTTGTATTTTATATTTAATTCAGCGTGTTTTTATGAAACTAAAAATTTTTACCGATGGGGGAGCGAGAGGAAATCCTGGTCCTGGCGGAATTGGGGTTGTAATAAAATATGACGATAAAGTTTTAGAATTTTCAAAATTTATTGGAAATTCAACAAACAATCAAGCTGAATATAAAGCGGTAATTTTGGCTTTAGAAGAAGCAAAAAAAATAAAAGCCAAAGAAATTGATTTTTATTTAGATAGTGAATTAGTTGTTAATCAATTAAATAGAAAATATAAAATTAAAAATCAAGATTTGAGTTTTTTATTTATTCAAATTTGGAATCTTAGTTCTAATTTTAATAAAATTACTTACACTCATATTAAACGTGAACAAAACAAAGAAGCAGATAGATTAGTTAATAAGGCATTAGACAATGAAATGTTTGACAATAAAATATAAAAAAATAAAAAATATCCGAAAAGTTTAATCTTTCATAAGATTTATTTTTTTCATCGAAGTTTATTTTTAAAAGTTAAATTTTTTATTTTGATATATTAAAAGATAGAGAAAGAAAAGAGAAGTGAGAGTGAGAATTTATGAATTTATAATTTTATTATTTATTTTAATAAAATTACAGAGTGTCGCACAATAAACCTTATGCGACATTAGAATATAAAAATATTAACTAATAAATAAACCTTTATTATAAAATTCTTTATTTAGCCAAATAAAGAATTTTATAATATTGTTCAGAATTTTTATTATCAATATAAAAAAATATTTTAATTAATTCTGTAAATTAAAAACCTGTTTTACTTTTTGATGAAAGTTTTTGATAATAATTTAATTACTTCTTCATCGCTTGTTTGTGAAAATTCTTTATAATAATTACCAACAGCCCAATATATAATTGGTTTATATAACACAACAACTTCATCAGCTTTATTACGAATAATCTCTATGGAATCTTTTGCTCCATGCGGTATTGCGACAATTATTTTAGCTGGTTTACGATTTCTAATTGAGGTTATAGCCGCGCGCATAGTATAACCGGTAGCTAAACCATCATCAACAAGAATCACTGTTGTATTTTTTATTTGTAATGATGAACCAGCGCGATAAATCATAAATCGACGTTGAGCCTCTTTTTTTTCTTTTTTTATCTCTTCTTTTAACCATTCCTTATCTATATATTTTATTTCATTTTCATTTAAAATAGCATCTCCAGTTTCAGTAATGGCGCCAATGGCATATTCTGGATTTCCAGGCGCTCCAATTTTTCGCGACACCATAATATCTAAGGGTAAATTTAAAGCTTTCGCAATTTCAAAACCAACCACTACTCCGCCACGAGGTAAAGCTAAAATAATCGTTTCTGACGCGTTTTTATATTTTTTTAATGCTTCAGCTAATTTTTTTCCCGCATCTTGACGATCTTTAAAAAGCATAATATAAAAAATAGTCAAAATTTATTTAAAAATAAATGCCCCCTAATTATTTTGCATTTTGACATTTACATTTTACACTTTTTTGGTGCCGAGAGCGGGATTTGAACCCGCATGCCTTTCAGCACTAGGTCCTAAACCTAGCGTGTATACCAATTTCACCATCTCGGCAAAAGATAAAAAATAAAAATTATAAAATCAAACTTTTAAATTCCTTAATTTATATTTTTGCTGCTTCGCAAATTTCTTTAAAATCGCAAAATTTACACTTAAATTGATTCGGCGTTGGCAAGAAATTACTTTTTTTAATTTCTTTAATTATTTTAATTATTTTTTCTTTTAATAAATTTAACTCTTTTTCACTTCCCAAAAAGGAAATTTTTTTATTATCATTCAAATAATGAAAAGTCAATTTTAATGTTTTTCCTTTAAAAATTTCCTGCCCGGCCATCTGATAGATTAAAAGTTGTTCTTTATTTTCGGCTGTTATTTTTTCTTCATCTTTAGATTGTCCTGTTTTGTAATCAATAATTTCAATGCCATTATTTTCTATTTCATCAACCCTATCCATCACCCCCTTAATTAAAAAATTATTTAATTTAAAATTAAAACCTAATTCTAAATATTTAACTTTTGGCGGATTATCTTTAATGGAATCATAAAATTTTTCTAAAATTTCTCGTCCTTTTTTTTTATATTCTTCTTGATGTTTTTTATCTTCATACCAATCGTTAATCCAATTTTCTTCATAAATTTGCAATAATTCACTTAATTCATAATTTAATTTTTTGACTGGCAATGATTGAAATAAGCTTATTTGTTCAGCGGCTGGTTGATTAATTATTCTTTGAAAAAAATTATACAATGTATTATGCAATGTCTTTCCAAAACTAAAAGTAAACCGTCCTTTAGTTGGGACGTGTAAAATATGAGCGAATTTATACTGCAAAGGACAAGTTTCAAAAACTTTAAATTGAGTAAAACTAAATTGTTTAGGTAAATAATTAACTAACAATGAATGATCTATTCCATTTTTTACTGTTCTATATTTTTCAAAAACATTAAATTTATTTGTTATTGATTGTTGATTATTTTTTGTTTTTTGAAATGTAATTTCATTTAAAAATCTTGATAATTTTTTACTTTTTTGTCCTCCATAATTTTCAGCTGAAGTAAAAAAAACTCCTTCTTTGGCTCGAGTTATAGCCACATAAAATAGACGTCTTTCTTCTTGTAAATGGATATCCCCTTCTGGAATAATTTCTTTGACTAACGCGTCTGGAAGTTCAATATTTTCTTTTCGCTCAATAGTCGGAAAACGACGATCGACTAAATTAACAATAAAAACATATTTAAATTCTAATCCTTTTGCTCCATGAATTGTCATTATTTTTACCGTTTCTGGCCCTTCATTTAAATTAATTTGTAAACTCCCTTCATCTCCAGCTTCTAAAATTAATTCCAATTCTTCTTTAAAATTTTTTATTGATTTATCAATATTATTTTTTTCAAATTCTTCAATTTTTTTAAAAAATTGATTTAAGTAATTTATAGAATCGTTATTGTTTTTGCTTTCAGAATGCGTTAATAATTTAAGATAGCCAGTCTCTTCTAAAAAAGCAAATATCACTTTACCAACAGTTTTTTCGCGAGCTAATTGGCTATGTTTTTGAATAAATCCTAAAAGTTTATTTAATTGATCAATTGTTTCAGAAGAAAATCCTCCTAAAATCACAGCTTTATTCAAAGTTTCAAAAAGAGACCAATTTTTTCTGCGAGCCCAATAATTTAAATTGATTAAATCTTTAGTTTCTATTTTTAAAATTGGACAATTTAAAATCCTATAAAGCGCCAGACTTTCATGATAATTATCTAATAATTTTAAATACGCAATAATATCTAAAATTATTGGTTTGCTATAAAGTCCATAACTAGCCACAAATTGATAAGGAATTCCGGCTTGTTCTAACGCTTGACAAAAAAATTCCGCTTGAGAATTTGCTCTAACTAAAATAGCAAAATCACTCCAAGAAGTAGGAGTTGAATATTGAAGATTAGAAGTTGGATGCGCTTTTTTTATTTCATATTGTTTATTTAAATTCTTTATTTTTAAAATTTTTTCTATTACTCCTTGAACTTCTTGTTCTTGAGTTTTAAAATGTAAATGCTCAATTATCCCCTGCCCTGATTTTTGAGAAATAAGTTTTTTGCTTAAGGTTATCATATTTTATATTTTAGCACTTTTTAAAATTTTAACAATTTCCCCATGTTTATTTAATAATCATTTTTTATAGAAGTAAACTCTCTATGGGAGTTATTCTGCTTTTAATAAAAAATTATTTAAAAATTTGCAAAGTTTAATTATTATTTTTACTTTTTGTACTTTAAAAATTTTTATTTTTTTAATTTTTATCAAAATTAAATTTTTTAATTTCCACTGTGTTAACACAGTGGAGATATAATGTAAATGATATAGAATATAATACAAACACGTGATGTGAAATTCATTTGACTGTTAAAAATGGCAGTCGCCTTTTTAAAATTTTTAAAGAAAAAAATATAGATTGAAAACAAAATCATGCCAAATACTATTTTATACTCATTTTAACCTTTATTTATGTGGCTTTTGAGCCTTTGAAATTTGGGGACTACTGTCCCCCTTTTATGTCAAACAATGTTTTTCTATACTTTGATTGGAATAAATCAGTCAGAATAAATTAATGGTTGTTGGTATGACCGTTAAATCATAATAGAAAAAAATAAATAAAAAAATAAAAAAAGAATTTCTGTAATGAAACTCTTTAAAAAAATAAACAAGGGATAAAGTAAAATTACTTTATCCCTTTTACTTACCTATCCTATTAAGGAGAGGAGGGGCATAGCTCTCCTTCGCTATCCATTCACCCCCTCCCCCCAAAAAAAGAAAGGAATAAATAAAATTTTATTCATTTTAAAAAAAATGTCAAATTTAAACTGTGAATAAGTAAAAACATTAGAAAGCATTAGAATATTAAAATTCGACGACTTTTACTATAACGACTTTATTATAATTTCAAAATATAAAATTTTATTAATTTTAATTCTAAAAAAACCTAAGAAATTCGCTACAATAAAGAATCCGTCTACTCTAAAATGATTTTGTGTTAATTTTAGCTAAAAAAATTTATTACAATAAACACTATCCCACCCCTAAGCCGAAAAGTATTATTTTCATAATGGTTGGGTTAAAATATTTGAGATATAAAAGCAAAAATAAAAATAGGTAAAAATTTTTCAAAAATTTTTACCTATTTTTATTTTTGCTTTTTGCTGCTTTAAACTTTTATTTTTTTAATTTTTATTAATCTTGTCTTACTAATAATTTTTTAGCCCTTAATGGTTCAGCCATTATTTCTTTAACTATTTTTTCCATTCCCATTACCCTTGATCCTTTAATTAAAATTAAATCTTTCTGCTTCATTCTATTTTGAATAAATAGTCCAAGTTCATTAATATGGTCAAAAGAAAATATTTTATCTTTAGACATTCCATTCTTTTCTGCGTTAAAAGCAATTTCTTTGGCTCGTTCTCCAAATGTAATTAAAAAATCAATTTTACAATCAACAGTTTTTTTGCCAATTTTTTTATGTTCTTCTTCTGTAAATTTTCCTAATTCTAACATATCTCCCAATATCGCCCATTTTTGCCCATCACAAGGAAGCTTTGATAAAATTTCCAAACTCGCTTCAACCGTTCTTGGCGAAGCGTTATATGTTCCGTCAATAAGCAAGGTTTCTTTTATTCCTTTTATTAAATTCATTCGGCCTGGAGGTGATTTATATTTTCTTAAAGCTTCGGAAATTTCTATTAAATTCATTTTATAAATTATTCCGATTGCCGCGGCAATTAAAGCGGCATAAATACTCACTTCTCCTACAACGCCTGTTAAAAATATCGGCACAACATTACCTTGATTGCTTATTTTAAAATTAATGCCTTTTATATTATTTAATTCATAATCTAAAATTAATTCAGATGCTTTTACTTCAGCTTCTTGGGAAAAACCAAAACTTAAAACATTGGCTTTGGTTTTCTTTTCCATTTTTTTAATTATTTTATTATCTTTGTTTAAAATAGCCCAGCCATTACAAGGAAGATGTTCAATAATTTTTTGTTTTTCTTTTATTAAATTTTCTAAAGAAACAAAAGTTTCAAGATGAGTCGCGCCAATATCGGTTATTATCGCAATTTTACAGGGAGCGATTTTAATTAAATAATCAATATCATTTGGCTTATCAGCCCCCATTTCTAAAATTAGAATTTTAGGATAATTTTTATCTTTAAAAAAGATTAATTTTAATCCTTTTATGAAAATAAAAAGCCATTTAAAAGGCGATTTTTTGCCAGAATTACAACCTAAAATAGTTAAAGGCAAACCAAATTCATTGTTATAACTATGAATACTTTTTCTTATTTTAAATTGATTTTTTAAAACACAAAAAATAGCTTCTTTTGCCGAAGTTTTTCCAAAACTCCCAGTAATTCCAATAATTTCAGGATTATATTTTTTTATCACCCCTTTCGCAAGAATTTTTAAAATGTTTAAAATAAAAAATTTCATATAAAATAGCTTTTAGTTTTTAGAAAAATCTAATTACCCTAGGGGGATTTATTTAAATTATTGTGACATTATTGAAAATTAATTAGAAATTATGGCAATTAGGTTAATTTACATTTAGTAAATATGTTTTATATTTTATATCATTTTACCATATTTAAAAAAATTAAACCAGAACGGACGATAGATTTTTTCAAAAATTCCCGAATAACTTACCCTTTGACCTCCAAATTTTTCTTTAAATTGAGTCACCCCTTTAAATGGATGTTTTTCTAAATAATATTTTTTCGCCTCTTGTTCTGTTTTAAAATTTAAAATTTTATTTCCTAAATTTACAATCCATTGATTTTTTTCGTCTATCCATGGCTCTGGAATTATTCCCCAAAAATCATAAATTTTACAACCTCTTTTTTTTGCTTCTTTGATTATTTCCCAATGAAGCAAATAAGGCGCCATTGCTTCGCGTTTTTTATTAGTTGATCCGCCATAATAATAAACGGCCCTTGAACCATAAAAAGTAATAATTGCCGCAGCTAAAGGTTGATTATCTAATTTTGCGATAAAGATTAAAATTAAATTTTTTTCTTTTAAAATTTCCACCATTTTTTTATAATATTCTTTTGGGTAACAAAAAAAAATATTCCTTTCTGTTGTTTCTTTAAAAAGATTATAAAAAATATCCAAATCAATTTCTGTGTCAACGCTCGAAAAAACCTCCACTCCCCTCTTTTGAGCTAAACGAATATTATATCTTCCTTTAGATTTCATTTGATTTAAAATTTCTTCTTCAGATTGAGTTAAATTAAGAATTAAAACATCTAAAGGTTGTTGCTGTTGAACACAACTGGGAAAAAATTTATATTTTTTAAAATGATTTTTTAAAATTCGCAAAGCGTCTAAAGAATTTTTATTTACAAATTGAAGTGGAATAATCGGTCCAATTTTACAAGAGATTGATTTTTCTTTTTTAGCGATTTTGTCTATTTCGTTAAATAAAATTTGACTAACTTTTTCATTTTTAAAATCAAAAATTGGTCCAAAAATTGAGTAAAGATAATTTTTATTAAACGCTATTTTATATTTAATTAAAAGGGAAGAAGCAATGATTTTATCACGATCGTCTAAAATAGCCAAACAATAGAATTTTCTGCCCTGAATATTTTCTTGAAATTTTCCCCAAATAAAACTTTGATTTATTGAACCAAAAGAATGATTTTTTACAAAATTTTCATAAGCCTCGTCTTCTTTATTTAAATAAATTATTTTCATAATTTTTTATTTTTTATTCTTTCTAATAAAACAAATATCCAATATTTCCACGACATTGGGAAATCCCAAGCGCCAATATAATTTATTCGCCTGGCTTGGCAAAATTTTTGTTTAAATAAAGTAATCCCTTGCCATGAATGATTTTTTTTTGCTCCTTCTGGAGTAACTCCCCAAAAATCAAAAATTTCACAGCCTCTTTCTTTAGCTTTTAGAATAGCTTTCCATACAATAAAATAGGTTGGCATTAACGCATGAAAATTATAATCTGAAGCGGCATACAAATAAATAGCTTTTTTACCAAAAGTTAAAAGAATTAATCCCGCAATATTTTGTTCTTGATATTGAGCTAAAAAAAGATGAATATCTTCTTTGGAAAAAATTGAAAATAATTTTTCATAATATTCTTCGGAACGAATAGAAATTTTTTGTCTTAATTGTGTTTTTTGCCAAAGTTTATAAAATTCTTTCACATCTTTTTCATTCTCTCCTTCTTTTATTTTTATCCCTTTTCGTTCGGCTAAACGAATTTTATATCGCGCGTCTTTATTTAATTCTTCTTGCCAAATTTCTTGTTCGGTTTTTTTTAAATCAACGATCATTGTGTTCAAAGGTTGATAGGAAATTTTGGATTCTTGAAATCCATTTTGTTTTAAATTTCGAATTATAAAATTTTCATTTACTTTACCCTCATTCTCTTTCTGATTTAATTTATCCCTTATTTCACAATTCATAATTTTTGATTCATTTATCACATCTGGTTCAATTCTAATTAAATCCACTTTTTTTTCTTTGGCTATTTTTTTTATTTCTGTTAAAAAATTTTCTAAATTATTTTGAAAATCTAAAATTGGTCCGCGAGGAATGTATAAAATTTTAAATCCAAAAGGAAATTTTTTAAAAAAATCCCGCGTTTTTTTACAGAATACTAGACTCCATGGAAAAAATTTAAATAATGCTAATTTATTCTCACAACAAATAGAATATTTCGGAAAAACGCTAGATAAACATTGAACCGAACCAATTAATTTTTCTTTTTTAAAAAATCCAAATCTTTCCGCTTGCCAACCAAATTTTTCTTTCAAATCTCCCCATTCCCAACTTTGAAGCGCGTTTCCATGCGGGTGATTTTTGATAAAATCATTATAATTTTTTTTATCTTTTATTTTTAACATACTTAGTTTTATTTACCAGTTATTTCTTTTAATGAAAAAAATTTATTTTTTACAGAGTTGATTTTAATTTTTGCGTTTTCAGCAATGGTTCCCTTGGCTAATATTTTAAGATTAAATTTTAAATTTTCCGGAGTGATAATTTGATTATGTTCAATAATTTTTCCGAGTTCAATTTTAATTTCAATAATTTTTTTGAAATTATTTTTTTCCCCCTCTTTTAAAATTAAATTCAAAATTTTATTTGATAGATGAAGATCATGCATAAAAATAATTTAAATTTAAATAAATTTATTTTATTAATATTTATTCATACAAATAGATTTGCGGTTGGTTAGTGTACTGCACAGCTAATACATAAATCATACGCCCTAACTAACATTTTAATTTTTTGTTCGGTTGCTTTTTGATTTAAATTTTTCAAAAGAGGAATATATTTTTCTAAATCTTTTTCTAAATTAAATAAAAATTGCGCTGTTGGAGTAATTATATTGGCTTTTATTATTCGACCGGTTTTATCTATTTTATACGAATGGAATAAAATTCCCCTTGGGGCTTCAATAACAGCACTCCCTTCGCCCGCTTTGATTTGATAATCTACTCTTAATTTTTTTATTTGCCAGTTTACAGATAAAATATCTTCTAGTATTTTTTTAGATTCCTCAATTAGATGAATAACTTCTATTATTTGAGCTGGAATATTATAAAAAGTATTATAATTTGGTAATGCAAATTTTATTTTTTTTAAACTATTTTTTGCTTCTTTGTTAAGTTGAATAGAAGAAAGATTTAATCTCGCTAACGCGCCAACCATATAAGAATTTTTTTTATGTTTTACTAAATTTACCATTTCGTAATTTCGTTGAAATTCTTGAAATTCCGCAATGTATTTTTTTACAGAAATATTTAATCCCTCATTTGAAATAATATTTCCGTCATAAATTGCATATTCTTTTTTATTTTTTAATCCCACAAATTTTGTTTCTCTTTCAAATTTAGGAAATTTAATTTTTTTAAATAACTTTAAAAGTTCTAAGGAAATTTCTAAAATTTCCGGCTGTTCTTTTAAAATTTTTTTTAATTTTTGTTTGTCTGGAATTTTAGTAAAACCGCCAATAACACTGGAAATAGGATGCGTTGCTCTACCTCCAATTGTTTCAATAATTTTATTGGCAAAATCGCGAATTTTTATAGCGTTTTTTTGCAAAGATAAAAAATTTTGCGTCTCTGATTTATAATCAGAAATAACTAGAAAAAAAATATGTAAAACATGACTTTGAATTATTTGTCCGTATTGCATTAATTTTCTTAAATTTATAATTTGTTTTGGAATTTTTAAATCCAAAGCGCTCTCAATGGCTTTTACGCTAACAAGATTATGAACAACCGGACAAATACCGCAAATTCTCGAAGTGATAATTGGAGCTTCTTCAATCTTTCTTCCTCTTAAAATTCCTTCAATTAATCGCGCCCCCTCTTTGATATCCATTCTTGTCGAATCCACTCTCCCATTAATAATTTTCGCTTCAAATCCAGTATGCCCTTCGGATTTGCTGATGTAATTAATTTTTAT
>JAGVFS010000023.1 GCA_020057535.1 Patescibacteria group bacterium | reverse complement strand
TAATTCATAATTCATAATTTTAATTCTTAATTTTATTCTGCCGTCCTAGCTCAGCTGGTAGAGCAACAGTTTTGTAAACTGTAGGTCATCGGTTCGAATCCGATGGACGGCTCCAAAAAATAAATTTAAATTTATTTAAAAATGAAAGGAAAAAAAATTATGGAAAAAAATTATTGTTGCTCAAAATTTAATCCAGATCCTTGGAATGAAAAAGAAATTACTTGGCAGGATAAATTATTTGTTAAAGATCAAATAAAAAGTTTTTTCCATATTCCATTAAATATTAGTAAAGTGATAACAAAAAATATGAAAAAAATTGAAGCAAATAACGCTTTTGATTCTATTATGCTTTTTGATGAAAAATCTTTATGGGGAGCTGATGTTTATTTTGCGGTTAATAAAAATGTTCCTGAATTAGAAATAACAAAAATATCAGGAACATTTTTAACTAAAGTTTTTGAGGGAGCATACAAAGATATTGGTAAGTGGATAAATGAAATGAAAAATTATGTTAAATTAAAAGATAAAGAAATAGAAAAAATATATTTTTATTACACAACCTGTCCAAAATGCGCTAAGTTATATGGTAAGAATTACACTGTTATTTTCGCGAAAATTTTAGAAAAATAATTATGCCAACAAAACAAAATAATATTCAAATAATTAAAAAATTAAAATCTTTGAGTGATAAAAAAAATCTTGAAGGAATGAAAAGATTTGGCATTAATCCTAAAAATGCTTTTGGTGTAAAAATTCCTTTGTTGAGAAAAATGGCAAAAGAAATTGGTAAGGATCATTTGTTGGCATTAAATCTATGGTCATCAGGAATCCATGAAGCAAAAATTTTAGCCAGCATGATCGCTGAAGCCGAAAAAATGACGTCAGAACAAATGGATAAATGGATTTCTAATTTTGACTCGTGGGATGTTTGTGATCAAACTTGTTTAAATTTATTTAATAAAATTTCAAGCGCTTTTAAAAAAGTGATTGAATGGGTAAAAAAAGAATCAGAATTTGAAAGACGCGCCGGATTTGCTTTAATGGCTTGTCTTGCTTGGCGCGACAAAATTTCTTCTGATGAAAAATTTTTGAAATTTTTTTCTTTAATCAAAAAATATTCAACTGACGAAAGAAATTATGTTAAAAAAGCTGTGAATTGGGCGTTGCGACAGATTGGAAAAAGAAATAAAAATTTATGCAAAAAAGCGATTGAGCTTGCCAAAGAAATTCAAAAAATTGATTCAAAATCAGCAAAATGGATTGCCTGTGATGCGATAAGAGAATTAACAAAATATAAATTTAAAAAATAATTTTTATTTTATGAAAAAAGGCAAGTTAATTGTAATTGATGGATTAGATGGTTCTGGCAAAACTACTCAAATTAAATTATTAATAAAAAAATTAAGAAATAATGGCCATAAAACAACTATTATTGATTTTCCTCAATATTATTCTTCTTTTTTTGGTCAAATAGTCGGAAGATATTTAAAAGGGGAATTTGGCAAAGCTAAAGATGTTAGCCCGTATTTAATTTCTATTTTATATGCGGCGGATCGTTGGTTGGCAAAAAATAAAATGGAAAAATGGTTAAAACAAGGGAAAATTATAATTTGTGATCGTTATGTTTCTGCTAATCAAATTCATCAAACTGGCAAATTAAAAACAAAAAAAGAAAAACAAATTTTTTTAAAATGGTTAGATAAATTAGAATTTGAAATTTTTAAAATTCCCAAGCCAGATTTAATTTTATTTCTTCATGTTCCTTATAAAATAAGCCAAAAACTTATAAAAAAAAGAGGGAGTAGAGGGTATCTTGGAAATAAAAAAGATATTCATGAATCAAGTTCTTCTCATTTAATCGCCGCTCAAAAACAATCATTAGAATTAGTAAAAAAAATTAGTAATTGGATAGAAATTAATTGTGTGGAAAATAATAGGATTTTATCAAAAGAAATAATTTCTGAAAAAATTTGGCAAACATTACAAAAACATTTAAACAATTAAACAATTTAAGTAATTTGTAACAAGCAACAAGTACACTCTACAATGAGATTGCTTGTTATTCGTTATTTTTATTATTTTGTTAGATATTTTTATTTTTATTATTTATTTATAAATAAAATAAATTTTTTTATGAAAAAAACAACAAGTATTTTACAACCAAGAAGGGTGGGGGATATTAATAAAAAATTTATTAAAGGACAAAAAGAAATAATTCTGTGTCCTAAGTGTAAAGCTGTTTATTATGATAAATGCTGGCATAAAAATTTAAAACTTTTTGAAAAAAATATAAAAAACGCAAAAAAATTTTTGTGTCCAGCTTGTAAATGGACAAAAACAAATTTAGCCGAAGGGGTGATTGTTTTAAATTTAAAAAATAATCTTAGAGAAAAAGAAATTTTGAATTTGATAAAAAACGTGGAAGCTAGGGCTAAATTGCGCGATCCAGAAGATAGAATAATAAAAATAAATAAATCTTGCGATTTTATTTATTCATCTTCACAACAAACACTGGAGTATTCTGGAAAGATGCGCGATAAAGAAAAAAATAAAATAATCATTTTAACAACTGAAAATCAGTTAGCCGTAAGCATTGCTAAACAAATTAAAAGGGCGTTTAAAGGTGAACTAAAAATAAAGTGGTCTCACGATGAAGATGTGGTTAGAATAGAATGGACAGAATAAAATGAAAAATTAAAAAATCAAAATGTAAAATGACAATGCAAAAAATAAAAATTAAAAAATAAAATAAAATAAATATAATTTTAATTTGTTTTTGTGTTTTAATGTTTTTTTGTTATGCAAAGATCTTTATCAAAATTTTTTTCTCCTAATTCAATCGCTGTTATTGGCGTTTCACATCAGCCGGGAAAGGTTGGATATGAAGTTGTTAATAATTTAATTAAAGGACAATATAATGGGGAGATTTTTTTAATTAATCCAAAGGCTGGAAAAATTTTTGGAAAAAAAGTTTTTAAAAGTCTTTCAGAAATAGATAAAAAAATTGATTTAGCGATTATTATTGTTCCGGCAAAAATTTGTCCTGAAGTTTTAGAACAAATTGGTCAAAAAAAAATAAAATACGCGATTATTATTTCCGCTGGTTTTAAAGAAATTGGAAAAGAGGGGATAGAATTAGAAAATGAAATTAAAAAAATTTTAAAAAAATATAAAATTTCTTTACTTGGTCCAAATTGTTTAGGTTTAATTAATCCTTTTCAAAAATTAAACGCTTCTTTTGGACCAGAGCTTCCGCAAGAAGGAAATATTTTTTTTATTTCTCAATCCGGCGCGATTCTTTGCGGATTTTTAGATTTAGTTCATCAAAACAATCTTGGTTTTAGTAAAATTGTTAGTTTAGGAAATAAAGCCGATCTTTCAGAAAATGATTTTTTGGAATTTGCTTTAAAAGATTCAGCGACAAAAGTAATTTTGATGTATTTAGAAAGTTTTACTGATGGTAAAAAAACAATTAAAATTTTAAAAAATCATTTTAAAAAACCAATAATTTTTTTAAAAGCTGGAACAAGCGAAAGAGGTAAAATGGCCGCTTCATTGCATACTGGCAGTTTAGCTGGATCAAATGAAGCGTTAGAAGCGTTTATTAAAAAAACAAATATTATTAAAGCGAATTCTTTAAGGGATTTATTTGATTTAGCAAAAGGATTTAGTTTTCAAAATTTTTCTCAACAAAAAGGAATTGCGATTTTAACTAATGCCGGTGGATTGGGAGTTTTAGGCGCAGACGCTATAGAAAAAAATAATTTAGAATTAACAGAATTAAATAAAAAAACAAAAAATTTTTTACAAAAAAATTTACCAATAACTTGCAGTTTGAAAAATCCAATAGATATTATTGGCGACGCAAATACCGAACGATATAAAATTGCTTTAGAGGCTATTTTAAAAGATAAAAATGTTTCGGTGGTTTTAGTTTTTTTAACTCCGCAAAAAATGACCGAGCCAGAAAAAACAGCAGAAATTATTGTTTCGTTTTTTAAAAAATATAAAAAACCTATTTTAACTTGTTTTTTTGGTCAAAAAAATGTAAAAAAAGCGATTGAAATTTTAGAAAAAAATAAAATTCCAAATTTTGATTCGCCTGAAAAAGCCGTGGAAATAATTCAAAAAATACAAGAAAACATTAAAACATTAAAATATAAAAACACAAAAATACAAAAATATAAAAACACAAAAATGTTAGAACAAATTAAAGAAATTTTAAATAAAGCAAGAAATCAAAAAATTTTAGAACCAGAAAAGGTATGGAAAATTTTAAAAATTTTAAAAATTTCTCATCCAAAATTTAAAATCGCCTTTTCAGAAGAAGAAGCCATAAAAAAAGCTCAACAACTTTTTTATCCTTTAATAATGAAAACAGCTTATTCAAAAATTTTGCATAAAAAAGATATTAATGGAGTAAAATTAAATTTAAAAAATAAACAAGAAGTAAAAAAGGCTTATCAGGAAATTATT
>JAGVFS010000083.1 GCA_020057535.1 Patescibacteria group bacterium | reverse complement strand
TTTTTTATGGACAAAGATTATATTATTCAAACTTTAAAAAAACAAATAGAAAAATTTGAATCGGAAATTTCTATTGAAAAAACTGGGATTGTTTTAGAAGTGGGAGATGGGATTGCGAAAATATCTGGTCTTTCTGATGTGAAAATGAGTGAAATGGTAGAATTTCAAAATCAAATTTATCCCGCGTCGTTAAGACATTCTAAAGAAGGCGGGATTTATGGAGTTGTTTTAAATTTAGAGCAAGATTTAGTCGGGGTTATTGTTTTAGGAGAATATGAGAATATTAAAGAGGGAGATATTGTAAAATCAACTGGAAAAATTTTAGAAATACCGGTTAGTAATAATTTAATTGGTAGAATTGTAAATGCTTTAGGTAGGCCTATTGATGAACGAGGGGAAATTAATTCAGAAAAATTTTATCCAATTGAAAAAATCGCTCCTGGCGTTATTGATAGAAAATCTGTTAACGTTCCCTTACAAACTGGGATTAAAGCGATTGATTCAATGATTCCAATTGGTCGAGGACAAAGAGAATTAATTATTGGAGATCGACAAACAGGAAAAACAGCTTTAGTAATTGATGCGATAATAAATCAAAAATCAGTTTCACAAGAAATGAGACCAATTTGTATTTATGTAGCCATTGGTCAAAAAGAATCAAAAATTGCTAAAATTGTGGCAAAGTTAGAAGAAAAGGGAGCTATGGAATATACTGTTATAGTAACAACTTCTGCTTCTGAACCGGCTTCTTTGCAATTTATTGCTCCATATTCAGGTTGCGCGATTGGAGAATATTTTATGGATCAAGGAAAAGATGTTTTAATAATTTACGATGATTTATCAAAACATGCTTGGGCGTATCGACAAATTTCTTTATTACTTCGTAGACCGCCAGGACGAGAAGCGTATCCAGGAGATGTTTTTTATTTACACTCAAGACTTTTAGAACGCGCTTGTAGATTAGATGAAAAAAATGGTGGAGGTTCATTAACCGCTTTGCCAATTATTGAGACGCAAGCCGGAGATGTTTCAGCTTATATTCCAACAAATGTTATTTCAATTACTGATGGACAAATTTATTTAGAAAGCGATTTATTTTATCAAGGAATTCGACCAGCGGTAAATGTCGGTCTTTCAGTTTCTCGTGTTGGATCGTCAGCTCAAACCAAAGCTATAAAAAAAATCGCTGGAAAATTACGACTTGAACTCGCTCAATTTAGAGAATTGGCCGCGTTTGCTCAATTTGGGCAAGATTTAGATGAAACAACAAGAAAGCAAATTGAACGAGGAAAACGTTTGACTGAAATTTTAAAACAAGGACAATATGAACCAATGCCAACTGAATATCAAGTGGTAGTAATTTTTTCCGCAACCCAAGGATTTCTTGATGATATTTCTGTTGATAAAATTAAAGAATTCGAGAAAAAAATTCTTGAATATTTCAAATTAGAACAAAAAGAATTATTAGATGAAATTAAAGAAAAAAAAGAACTAACTGAAGAAATTGATAAAAAATTAAGAGATGCAATTAAAGAATTTAAAAAGAGATTTAATTTATAAAATTAAATAGGCAAAAATAAAAAAATAAAATTTATTTTATTAGTTGTTAGCTAACGATACATTAGGTAGTATAATTCTAACGTATCGTTAGTCAACAATTAAGTTCGTATAATATGCAACAAAAGGTCGATATTATACATTTAGTTTATATAAAAACGAGTTAGCTGAAATATTCCTTTCCTTTTTTGGGCTATCGCCCAATTGTTTTAAAAAATTTAAAAATTTCTTTTTTATTAATTTAAGAGGGGTAATAAGGTGTTTTCTCTGCTCCGCTACGAAAACGATTTATTAATTTTATTATTTTTTATTTATTCTACCAAATATTTTCGCTAATTCAATTATATCAACACAGCATGAAAAAATATAAAAAAACTAAAATTCTAGTTGGCGCTCAATCATGGGCTTATGGACCAGCAGGAAAAGCGTCTGCTATTGGACATGAACTAAAAAAACAAGGTGCATTAGTGGATTTTGTTGGTGTAGATACATCTTTTGATTTTTGCAAAAAGACAGGATCTTTTATTAACGTTTTTTGTGTAAAATCGAACAAAGATTACCTAAAGATAAACTTTAAAAATTATGACGCCGTGGTGTCGGTGATGGATCCATTTTTGGCGTTCATGGGGAAGAAAAGTAATACCCCTGTTTTTTACGCTGATAGCATGAGTCGTTTTTGGATATGGAAAAACAGTAAGCAGGTTTTAAAAAAATTTGAATCGTTGAAACGTCTGGATTCAAACCAAGGAATAAAAATAATTCGCAGAATGATGCCGGATGACAGGCAACTGCTAGGGCATCTTTTCTCTGATAGAATTTTTACTCAAGGTACGCCACAGTTTATAAGAGAAACCAAAAATAAGGTTGAAAATGTTGGATCAATGATTGATTTAACTTTTGCTAAAAAATGTAAAAAAGACACTGTTTTAGTATCGCTTAGCGGAGGTATTTCTCCCGTAACTAATTTGAGTACCGCAGTCAGATATGCCAAAATGATTATCGATCTGATATCAGAGGAAATAAAAAATTTTTCCTCAGCCAAGCGCTTTGTTTTAACTGGACACCCGAGCGTAATTGAAATTATTAAAAGAAGTAGATTTGATAAGAAAGTTTTATTCAATCTTGTGGCATTAAACCATGAACAATTCTTGAAAGAAATAAATAGAGCCATCGTGGTGTTGGTTCCATGCGGATTTACCACTATATTTGAATCATTGGCTTCAAACACACCTCTTATATTTTTGCCCGACAATCATAACGGCCATGTTTATGAGTATTTAATAATTACTGAAAAAATAAAAAATAAGAGAGATTCTGTATTTCCAAATCTACTATTTACCTTAAGTTGTTCAGATCTTATAAACATAAGAAAAATAGACGAGTCTATGGCCATGATAAGGTATTTTACAAATAAGTATTTTGATGATACGGAATTTCGTAAAGAGTACAAAGAAAAATTCCGAAAGATAGTAAACGATTTTAACAAAAAGAAAAATTTAGTGACTATGCAGAAATCTGCTATCAGAAAGTTTATTCCATTCTTCAAGGGGGCGAAATCAGTTTCCGAAAAAATTTTACAAACTACTAAAAATTAACAAATATAAAATGAGAGAAATTATTAAAGCATTCGACCGACAACCGGTTATCAAAATAGAGGGCAGAAAATATATTATCAATAAGTTGATCGATCATGAAGCCGGAAACTTGTTATAAACTATTGGAGGACGTAGTTAAGGAGTTATCCGGGGCTACAAACTTTGATAAGGCAAATAAAATCGTGGGAGAAGAAGATCGCGGTGGTTATATTGCCGCATTAATGGCGTATAAACTGAAAAAATCTCTAGCGCTAGTTAAATGGAATCCGCCCGGTCTAAGGGGGGCTTTGTGCATAGATTTCAGAAATTCATATACTCATGGTAAAATGTATTTGCATGGCGTAAAAAAAAGAGACAGGGTGATTTTAGTTGAAGATATAATTGACACGGGAGGCACACTAATAGCGATGATTAAGCTATTAAGGAACGCGGGCATTCGTATTTTGAGTATCGTCGCAGTTGCAGAAAAAATCGGGTATGGTGGGTTGGAGAGAATTGAAAAAGAAACCGGACTAAAAGCTAAGTGTTTAATTCGCGTTGCTTGCGATGGTAAACTTTCAAAAGTTCAAAATTAAATTATAAAATATGCAAAATAATAAAGAGACTAATCTTAATAATGAAAGAAGAAACCGTATAGAAATCATTAAACTGATGAGAGAGAAAAAAATTATTCCATTCGGATCGAAATATAATAAAGAGACGGCTTTAGATCAAATTAAAAAAATGGCCGTAGGAGCCAGAGTTAAGTCTGCAGGAAGAGTTGTTTTGCTAAGGGATATGGGTAAAATTACTTTCGCTCATCTGCAAGATTTTTACGGTAGGGTACAGATTATATTTAAAGAGGATGTTATAGGGAAGGTAGAATATAAAACAATATTAAACTTTCTAAATATGGGAGATTTCCTCGGTGTAGAGGGAGAAGTTTTTGTGACAAAAAAAGGGGAAATTTCCATTATGGTTAAAAAATATGAATTCTTAAGTAAAGCCATGAGGCCGCTTCCGGAAAAATGGCATGGAATAAAAGATACGGAATTGAAATATAGAAAAAGATATTTGGATCTAATAATGAATGAAGAAACTAAAAAAAGATTTATAATAAGGAGTAGGTTTTTGTGGGAGCTCAGAAACCATTATCATGATAATGGTTTTATAGAAGTCGAAACTCCTATTCTTTGCAATACCCCTTCTGGAGCTTTGGCCAAACCGTTTAAATCTCATCATAACGCTTACGGCAATGATGTCTATTTGAGAATTGCGCCAGAAATATATCTTAAAGAAGCAATAATCGGCGGTTTTGAGAAAATCTATGAGGTAGCTAGATCATTCCGCAACGAGGGGGTGGATCCAAGTCATCTGCAGGATTTTACTATGGTGGAGCATTATTGCGCTTATTGGGATTATAAAATGAATATGCGTTTTACAGAGCAAATGTTAGCTGAGATTATAAAGAAAATAAAGGGGGAATTAAAAATAGAAATATTGAACCGTAAAGGAGAATTAGTAAAAGTTGATCTTTCGTTGCCCTGGAAAACGGTTTCCTTTAAGAATTTAATTTTGCAGGACTGCGGAATCGATATTGACGAGTTCCCCGACGTTAAAGAATTAAAAAATATTATTAAGGAGAAGAAAATTTCTATTGATAAAATTGAGAGTCTTGGCCGAGGAAATCTTATAGATGCATTATACAAAGCGGTTTCGCGAGAGAAAATTATTGAACCAACTTTTCTAATTCATCATCCGATAGATATTTCTCCATTGGCTAGAAGAAACGATGATAATCCTATGGTAACTGATCGGTTTCAATTGATTATAAATGGATGGGAAATAGTTAATGCGTATAGCGAACTGATTGATCCGGTTGATCAAAAAGAAAGATTTGAAAAACAAATGGATATGCGAAAACATGGGGACGAAGAAGCAATGCTTAAAGACGACGAATTTGTTGAGGCTATGGAATATGGAATACCTCCGGTGTCAGGCTGGGGAATGGGCATTGATAGAATAGTTGCACTCTTGACACAACAACCAAATTTACGTGACGTTGTGATGTTTCCATTACTTAAGCCAGATAAATAATTTCAAAATGAATATATACAAAATAAAACACCTTGTAATAAAGCCGACATTTGCCTGCACGGCGAATTGTTCCACTTGTGGAACAAGGAAACTTCTGCATAGGAGCCTGTTGGGGAAAAATAATCTTAATGTTCAAGATTGGCAAAAAATTTTCGATGAAGCTATTTCTTTGGGTTTGGAAAGAATCGATATAAGCGGAGGTGAGCCAACTCTTTTCCCCGGCCTTCTGGAATTAGTTAAGGCAGGTAAAAACAGAAATTGTTTTGTCAATATAAAT
This sequence comes from Patescibacteria group bacterium, assembly GCA_020057535.1. GTDB lineage: Bacteria > Patescibacteriota > Patescibacteriia > UBA2591 > PGYQ01 > PGYQ01. The sequence goes on along the minus strand of JAGVFS010000083.1, from coordinate 9,384 downwards.
ACCAACGGCAGTGTTTTAACTACAGATAAAGCTGTGGACATGGTTAATGCTGGATTAAACAGCGTTTATGTTTCGCTATATAGCCACAAACCCGATATACACGATAAAATGAGAAATAAACATGGATTATGGCAAAGCGCTGTAAATACAATAAGAATTTTTTCTAATTTGCAAGAAAAATTTCCTGATTTTAAAATAAAAACCCAAACATTGATAAACAAAAATAATTATAAACATATCCCAGGTTTGATAAAATTAAATAGAGAGTTAGGAGTATCTGAAATGGCAATATCTTACTTAGAGGGTGATTTTAACCAGGAGTTACAGTTAGACATTAACGAAATTTTAAATTTCCGAGACAAAATTATTAAAGATTGTTTGAACGAAATTTCCGGTTTGCCAGAAAAAAACAGCAACGAGAATGAGTTCGCACTGAAAAATCTCTTTTCTAAAAGAATATCTGATGCCGATTGGGCGAACGGATTATATCGACCCAAAAGTCAAAAATTAAAAAAGTGTACTAGGCCTCAGTGGTTCGCCTTAATTCTTGCAAACGGAGATGTTCATCCTTGCAATGCTGTCGAATATACGCACGAACCAATAATGGGAAATTTATTCAACACATCTTTCACGGAAATATGGCAGAGTAAAAAATTTGATGATTTTAGAGAAAATTTGTTCTTTTATTGTGAAAAGTGTCCCATTAATTTGTATACAATAATTAAATTAAAATAATTAAATTAATCTTAATATGGAAAAACCACAAGAAAATTTTGAAAATTTTTTATTGCAATCAAATTTAGATAGCGTAAAGAAATTTTTTGACAAAAAACAAGAAAATAAAATGGATCTTACGAATACGCCATGGATCACATTAGCAGTTGGGACAGAGCTTCAAAGGCTCTTAAAAGATCGGGTAATTTCACCTGGCATGAAAGTCCTTGAGGTTGGATGCAGTATCGGCGTTGAATCTTGCTTTTTAGCGAAGCATGGCATGAACGTTACCGGCATTGACTTTATTCCTAAAACAATAGAGGTAGCTAAGAAATATGCAAAACTCGTAGGAGCTGATGTGAATTTTATTTGTTGTGATTTTCTGAAACTAGAAGAAAAAGGGCTTAAGGGAACTTTTGATTTTATTTTTGACCAAGGATGTTTCCACCATGTTCCGATAGCAGATAGAAACAAATATGCAGAAAAAGTAGCATCTCTTTTAAAAAGAGAGGGGATTTTTTTCTTACGTTCTTTCTCAAATAGAATGATTCCTTCTCCAACTAATGACGGGCCTATCAGGCTTTCGTCTGATGATATATATAATAATTTCTATCTATATTTTATCACCGAGCACCTCTATCTCTTTAATAATTTGCCGCTTCCAAACCCGACATCGTATAAACCTCAAATATTTTGGTCGTATTTAGGAAGGAAAAGATAGTTAAAATTCAAAAAGGCGTTTTTGATTTTGGGCATTCACCCCTAACCCCTCTGCCCAAAATCAAAAACTCCTTATATTCTTAAGGATATGTCTTAATGTTTTTTAATCTTGGATATAAAATTGCATCTTTAATATCATCGCGATACAAGCTCCAAGTGATGAATCTTTCTATTCCCAATCCAAAGCCAGAAGTTGTTTTATAGTTTGGAAGTTTTCGTAAATTTATATATCATTCGTAATATTCTGATTTTATATTTTGTCGAACTAGCGAATCCGTTATTTCTTGACAATCATCTTCAGTTTGATAAAGATCAAATTTTAAAGGATAACGGTTTCCATTTTTATCTGCATAAATAAGCGCGACTAGACAGTGAGCGTATTTAAAATATCTTTGCTCTGTATGATCATATTGTTTACTAACGGCTTCCATCATTTTTCCAAATTTTTCAATCAAAGAATCATCTATTATTAACCACCCTTTAAAAGAAAATCTTTTGCTTTCATCTGGTAAATGTTTAATAACCGATATGGAAGTTTTCATAATTTCTTCCATATTCCAATCACTCTCAGAAACAAAATGATGCAAACTATCGTAATGTCTACCTTGTTCAAATCCTTTGCTTAAAGTATAAATATCAGCTTTATCATTAATAATTATCCCTGTAATAAAATTTTCAAAGTGTTTAAATTGCGGCACGCTGAAATTATTTTTATAGTTTTGGCAAAATATTTGAATATCTTTGGGTATTTGTAAAATTGGAATATTCATATTTTTATATTATCTCATATTTCAAGAAATTTGCCAAAGTTTAGTTATTAATAGTCTTTTAATTTTATCATGTCTTTATGTTGTCTAATTTTAGACAAAGCTTTTGTTTCAATTTGTCTAATTCTTTCTCTAGTCACGCCAAACTCATAACCAACTTCTTCTAAAGTATGAGAACCGTCTTCAGTTAAGCCAAATCGCATTTCTAAAATTTTTTGTTCTCGAGGGGTTAATTCATTTAAAATTTCTTTTATATATTCTTTAAGTAATTTCATTGCTGCTGCTTTGTCTGGAGATATTGCTTTAACATCTTCAAGAAAATCTTCTAAAGTGCTGTCGCTATCATCATCTCCAACAGAAGTTTCTAGGGAAATAGTATCTTGAGAAATTTTAATGATATGAAAAACTTTATCTAATTTTTCTTCCATTTCTGTGGCAATTTCTTTAGGTAAAGGTTCTCGTCCTAAATCTTGAATTAAACTGCGTTCAATTTGATGAAATTTATTAATAGTTTCTACTATATGTACTGGCAAACGAATGGTTCTTGATTGATCGGCTAAAGCCCTGGTTATTGCTTGTCTAATCCACCAGGTAGCATAGGTAGAAAATTTATAACCTTTTCGATAATCAAATTTTTCTACTGCTCGAAATAAACCAATATTTCCTTCTTGAATTAAATCTAAAAAAGATAAATTACGACCAATATATTTTTTAGCAATACTAACCACTAATCTTAAATTAGATTCAACTAATTTTTTTTGTGCTACTTGATCACCTTTTTCTAATTGTTTAGCCCAATAAACTTCTTCCTCTGAGGTTAAAAGAGGGGTTTTATTTATTTCCTTTAAGTACATTTGAATAGAATCAAATGAAATAGATTCTAAAATAGATGTTTTTTGAGGAATTTTTTTATTTTCTTTTGCATTTTTTCCCTCTTCTAAAATTTGAGAAAAAAATCCTTCTTTCCCTTTAATTATTTGAATGGCGTTTTTTTCTAATTTTATTAAAAAATTTTCATATTCCGAGATATAATCTTCTAAATTTGGAAAAGCGTATAAAATTTCATTTTCCGTAAGAAATCCTCTCATTTTTCCTTTTGCTATTATTTTATTTTCTTCTTCTTCTGGCCAAGAAGCTAATTTTATTTTTTTTTCTATTTTTTTATCATCTAGAGATTTGTTTGTTTTTTGAAGAATGATTTTTTTGTTTTTTTTAACACAAAAAGATCGTCTAACTTTTTGTTTATTTTTTTTATTAAGTTTTTTTTTCATAAAAAATGCAAAATAAAAGATCAAAATGCAAAATGACAATTAAAAATGTAAAAATCAAAATAAATTTAAAAATTATCCTGTTAAATAATTTTTATTATACATTTTACAAAAATCATTTTATATATTTAACATAATAAAAATTTTATTTTAAATTTATTTTGTATTTTATTTTGTCTATTTACATTTACATTGCTCATTATTGGCTATTACTAAACTTTGGCAAACTTTATTTTCTTAAAGGAAATATTTTTTTTAAATAAATGGTTTATTCAAGAAAATATTTTGACTAAAATAAAGGATTTGTAATATTGTTCAGAATTTTTGTTAAAGTTCTATAAATAATTTATTTCATTTAATTGTTCAATTATTTCTTTAAATTTTTTTTCTAAAAAATTAATTTTCTCACAATCTTTTTCTTTTTCGGCTTTTTTAAATTTTTCTTCAATTATTTTTAATTTTTGATCAAGAATATTTTTTTTTAAGATATTAATATTTTTTTGAATTTCATATTCAATTGAAGAATCAAAATTTAAAAAATCTTTTTCTGCTGCAAAAATTAAAGTATTAAAATAATTTGCCATTTCTTTTGAAATGCTTTTAATCCATTGATCCTCATTAAATTTTTCTTCATTTTTAATATAATCTTTAATAAAATTTTTTGCAAGTTCCAAGAGTTTTTTATTTTGTAATATATTAATGGGAAATTTTAAAATGATTTCTTTTAAATTTTTATGAAATTTAAAAATCATTCCGATAATTTTTTCTTCTAATAATAAATTTTGCTCATCAATTAACGGAATTTGTTTATTTGTTGATAAATTATTTTTTTCTTTTGACATTGACTTTGAGTTAAAATTGGTATTCTCTTTAATTAGAGAATCTCTTAAAATTTGTTCATCGATATTTAAAAATTCTCCTAATTTTTGCAACCAGTGTTCTTGTTCAATTTTATTAGTTAATTTTGAAATAATTGGGAGTAAAATTTTGGTTGCATTTTTTTTATTTTCTATGGATAGATCGTAACCTGTTCTTGGTAAATTTAAAAAAACAGAATCAAAATAATATTCCATGATTGATTGAGAATCTTTGATTGCTTTTTGCCAGATGTTGGCGTCTTTTTTTATACATTCATCTGGATCTTTTCCTTTTGGTAATTTAATTATTTTGATATTTAGTTCTTGTTGCCAAGCAATATCAATTCCGCGTTTTGTGGCTTTTTGACCGGCTGAATCTAGATCAAAAGATAGGGCTAAATTAGAAGAATATCTTTTTAAGAGTTTAATTTGTTCTAATGTTAAAGCTGTTCCAGAACAAGCGATTACATTTTTAATTCCAGCTTGATGAGAACTTATAACATCCATATTTCCTTCTACTAATACAGCTAAATTTTCTTTTTTAATTTCTTGTTTTGCTTTATCTAAGCCGTAAAGAATTTGACTTTTGTTATAAATTAAAGTTTGTGGCGTATTAATATATTTAGCCTCGTTTTTTTTGTCTTCTAAAATTCTTCCGCTAAATCCAATGACATTTCCGTGAACATCGTAAATTGGAAACATTAATCTATTTCTAAAACGATCATAAATTTTATTCTTGTTTTTTGCGGATAAATTTACACTTTTGATCGCTATTCCGCTTTCTATAATTTCATTTTCTTTAAATTTTTTACTTAATAAAAAGTTTGTTAAATTTTCCCATGAATCTGTGGCAAAACCTAATTGAAAATTTTTAGCTATTGAACTGAAAATTTTTCGTTTTTTTAAATATTCTCGGGCAATTTGTCCTTGTGGTGATTTTATTAAAATTTGATGATAAAAATCCGTTGATAATTGACAAATCTCCAATAATTTAGCGCGTTGATTTGTTAATTGAGGGTCTTGTTTTTTTAAAATCACATTGGATTTTTTAGCTAGAATTCTTAAAGCGTCAACAAATTCTATTCCTTCTATTTTCATAATAAAAGAAAAAATATCGCCACCCTCTGAACAACCAAAACAATGCCATATTTGTTTTTCTCGAGAAACCGTAAAAGATGGGGTTTTTTCATTATGAAAAGGACAAAAAGTTTTCCAATTAGTTCCAGCTTGTTTAAGTTGTGGAAGATATTCTTGAATTATTTCAATAATATCTAATCGTGATTTAATTTCGTCAGTAATGTTATCCATAAAAATAAGAAGTGAAAAGTGAGAAATTAGAAAATAAAAAATAGGAGGTTAAATTTAAATTAATTTAAAAATCTTTACTTAAAAATAAATTTATGTTATATATAATTTATAATTTTTTAAAAAAAGTATTAATTTTTAATTTAAATATAAAATGAAAAATGTAAAACAAATTATTTAATTTTATCCATCAGTCGAAGGATTATTTTAAACTTTGTATTATTATTTTACATTTTACCTATTTTTAATTTTAATTTTTTATGCCTATAAAAAAAGCGGCTATTAAATCTTTAAGACAAAATAAAAAAAGACAATTAAGAAATAAAAATGTCAAAAAAAAGCTTAAAGATTTAATTAAGGAAACTCAAAAAGTTTTTGTTGTTCAAAAAAAAGAAGAGGCCAAAAAATTGATTTATGCAGTACAAAAAGCTTTAGATAGGGCCGCGCAAAAGAAGATAATTAAGAAAAATACTGCTGCTAGAAAAAAATCGCGAATGATGAAAAAATTTAATGTTCTATTTAAATAATAAAACTTTGGCAAAAATTCTAAACAATATTACAAATCCTTTATTTTAGCCAAAATAATTTTTTTTATTTAAAAAATATTTATTTAAGAGAAATTAATAAAATTTACCAAAGCTTAGTAAATAATTAGAAGTTATAAATTGGGATTTAAAATTTTGTAAAAATTTTTTGTTTAATTTACACTAAATTTAAAATGGATCACGTCGCCATCTTGAACGATATAGTCTTTTCCTTCTAAACGCATTAATCCTTTTTCTTTAGCTTTTACTTCGTCTCCTGCTTCAATAAAGTTTTGCCAATTAATTACTTCCGCTTTAATAAATCCTTTTTGAAAATCCGTATGAATTTTTCCGGCGGCTTCTGGGGCTTTTGCTCCTTTAATAATAGTCCAGGCTCGAGTTTCTTGAGGGCCGGAAGTAAAAAAAGTAATTAAATTAAGAATTTCATAACTGGCTGTGATAAGCTGATCTAAGCCAGTATTTTTTATTTTTAATTCTTTTATATATTCTCGCGTTTCTTCTTCAGATAAATCAGCTAATTCTGCCTCTAATTTTGCGCAAATTTTACAATAAAAAGTTGGGAATTGGGAGTTGGAAATTAGAGGTTGGGAATTTGTTAATTCTTTTTCATTAATATTAAAAACATAGAGTATTGGTTTTAAAGTAAGCAAATTTAATTCTTTAATTAAATTTTTTTCTTCTTCTGATAAATCAACTGATTTAGCTAATTTTTCATATTCAAGATTATTTTTTATTTTTTCTAAAATTTCAATAGTTTTTAATAAAATTTTATCAGAATTATTTTTGTTTTGTTTTTTGGAAGTCTCTATTTTTTTTTCTATTACATTTAAATCAGATAAAATTAATTCTAGGTTTATAATTTGAATATCAGATTGAGAATAATCTTCTTTAAATTTTTTTACCACATGAGCAATGGCGTCTACTTCTTTAATATGAGAAAGAAATTTATTACCAAGCCCTTCTCCTTTTGATGCCCCTTTAACCAAACCAGCAATATCTATAAATTCAATAACCGTTGGAATAATTTTAGCTGAATGCGAGATAGTAGCTAATTTTTTTAAACGTTCATCTGGCACCTCAACAATTCCGATATTTGGTTCAATAGTGCAAAAAGGATAATCAGCGATATTTACTTGTTTTTTTGTTAGAGCTTTAAATAAGGTTGATTTGCCTACATTGGGCAAACCAACAATTCCAACTTTTAACATAAATTAATTTTTTTTGTAGTTATAATAATTTTATTATATAATTTTTTCGCTTTTTGTAAAAAATTTAACTTTATAAATTTTGCGTCATAAGCTAATTCAATTATTTTTAATAGTTTTTCAGCCCCCTTTTTAATCATTCCTGGACCCCAATGTAAACCATAATTAGCCCACCAATATTGACAACTAAACAAAGCTTGATCTAATTGTTCTCTAATATTTTTATTTTCGTTAGTTTGTGAAACGATTTTAATGGCTAATCTTGAAAGTTTCCATTGTAATTGATGAATTTCATTATTTGGATTATTCCATAAGGCAAAAGGAATTCCTTTTTTTAATTCTGATTTTTTTGAAGCCCAACTACATTTTTGAGGTTCAATTATTTTTATATTTTTTGAATTTAATTCGCGATTAAGATATTCGGAATAAGTTATTGTTTGTGTTTTTTTTGAATCTAAAATTTCTTGCCAAATTTCAGCCATTTTTAATTGGTGGTGTCCTAAATTTTCTCCGTCTAAAGCGGTAATTAATGTATTCTTTGGAAGATTATTTTTTTTTAAAATTCTAAAAAAATCTTTAGAATTTTTTATTTCCCCAGTAAAAAATAAATTGCTTATCTCGCGATTTCTAAAAAAAACAAAAAAATTATTTAATCCTTTTATTTGATAAAAATTATCTTGTTCGTTAATTGGTTTGTTTGTCGTAGTTTTGACGAAATTAGATAGATTAATTTTATTTGCTATTTCATCTAAAACAATCCATTGATAGCCGAGTTTTTTTAAAATTTTAGCCACTTTTTTACTATAAGCTAATTCGGGAATAAAAAATCCTTTTGGTTGATAAATTTTTCCAAAATATTTTTTATTAGTTTGATAATTTAATTTTATTTGACGGATAATTTCTTGTTCTGGAACAAGAGGAAGAATAAAATGATATTTAGCGCTACCAACTAATTCAATTTGATTATTTTCAGCTAATTTTTTTATATCGTTAATAATATTTTTAAATCCATATTTATCAAATTGTTCAGTCAAAGAACCATTAATATTTAAAGTGATTTTTTCTTTTGGATGTTTCTTTAAAATGTTTAAAATTTTAGAATAACTTTGGCTAGTTATTTTTTTAATTATTTCTTTTTTTTGTTCGGGCGGTTGATAAATATGTAATAGATTAAGCCAAAATATAGAATTGACTTGCGGTTTGTAATTTGTAGTAGTTTGTAGAGAAATTTTGCTATTTTTATTTTTCATATTACTAGTTTATAACAAGAGAGGATAAACAACAAAGTAATTTTAAGAAGTAGCCAATATTTATTAGAAGTTATTTTATTTTGCTCGTAATAAACTTATAAACACGAAAAGTAATTAATTACATTGAATTTTTTCTTTTGTAACTAAACAATTAACTCCCGGACCAAGATTTTGATTAATTTTTTCCAAAATAAAAGATAATTGATAATTATTGCCGTCGTTGGAAATGTAAGTGTATTGATTTTCTATTGGAGGAATTGGCGCAGAAGGTATTGATTTCATATAAACAAGTTCTGCGTTACATGACGCAACAAATCCATTTTCACTTAAACAAGAATAATTTTTTGTTCCTAAAATAATAGCAGTGGTTGTTATAGGATAGAGTTCTTTTTTATCAAAATAAAAATCTAAAGCAATTGAAATTTGTTTAGCATCAGCAATTCTTTTTGTATCTCTGGCTTTTTGTCTTATGCTATTTAAACTAACCATAGCAATGGTAGATAACAAAACAATAATTGAAATGACAACTAATAATTCAACTAAACTAAAACCTTTATTGTTTTTTAAAAATATTTTTTTAGTAATTAAATTTTTAATAATTATTTTTACCATATTTGTAGTTTAGTGAAGTTTAATTATTAGTCAAGTATATGTATAATGTCACCCTATTTTAATGTCATTACCCTGTTGACTAACGATACGTTAGGTGGTATAATTCTAACGTATGCAAATTAAATTACATAAAAATGCTAC
>JAGVFS010000031.1 GCA_020057535.1 Patescibacteria group bacterium | reverse complement strand
GGGGTAGTTACCTTTTAAAATATAAAACACTTTGTATACCTTGCAAGAAATGTTTATTAAATTTTTTAATCTCAACGTGTTAACACGGTGAAGATTGTTTGTAAAGGTGGTAAAGGCAACTGTGGTAAAGGCGACTATCATCTTTAGTAAAATAAAGGAGGGGTAGTTACCTTTTAAAACACTTTATATGCCTTGTAAGAAATGTTTATTAAATTTTTTAATCTCAACGTGTTAACACGGTGAAGATTGTTGGTAATAGTAATGCAAAGAGGATAGTCACTTTACTTTTAAACACGGTAAAAAAAATAATAAAAAAATATGTTTGGGTTTATGTTTGAGTTTTTATGTTTGGGTTTACGATACTTAAACATGATACTCAACAAACATATTTTAAAATGTAAAAGTAAAAAATTTAATCAAATTCGCGTCAAATGTAATTTTATGGTTTAATTTTAGCTATTTTTAGCCAAAAAAATAACAACTTTAAGGAGGGGGACTGCCTTCTCTAAATACTTGTAATTATTTTTATTTGTGTTACCCTAAAATAGGTAATAAAACTTAAATTTAGAATGTTATATAAAAATATTATAACATAAAAATGTTATAGAAAAGAAAAAAATTTTAGATTTTGGAAAAATTTAAAGAATTGTCTCCACTTTTTTTACTAAAGCAAATTTAAAACTATTTCAAAATAATAGTAGTTTTTCTTTTAATAAAAAAATTCAAATTAGCTAAAAGGATTAATTAAAAAATAGTCTAAATATTACTAAAATATTTATTAAATAATTTATTTTTAATAAATAAAATTATTTTTAGATTTTAAAGAGATAAATTTTAAATGAAATAAAATTCAATAGTTTTCAAACTAAAACATTTTTTAAATTTTATCTATCTTAAAAAATAATTTTCAAAAATTTTTTCAAAAAAATTAAAGAAATAAAATAAATTTAGACGAAATAGCAATTTTAAAAAATGAAAAAAAAAATAATAAAATTAAATATTAAAGCATTAACTGGGGCGCAAGCGGTGGCTGAAGCAATGAGACAAATAAATCCTGGAGTTGTTTCTGTTTATCCAATTACACCACAAACTCCAATTATAGAACAATTTAGTCAATTTGTGACAAATGGATTGGTAGATTCAGAAATAATAATGGTTGAATCTGAACATTCAGCAATGAGTGCGACTGTGGGAGCGCAAGCAAGCGGAGTACGGGCAATGACCACCACTTCTTCACAGGGACTTGCTTTAATGTGGGAAATTCTTAGTATTGCCAGTGGATTACGTTTGCCAATTGTTATGCCTATAGTTAATAGGGCTTTATCAGCTCCTTTAAATATTCATTGCGATCATTCTGATTCAATGGGTTGTAGAGATTTAGGTTGGATACAAATTTTTTCAGAAAACAATCAAGAGGTTTATGAAAATACTTTGTTGGCTGTAAAATTAGCCGAACAAGTAAAATTACCTGCCATGGTTATGCAAGATGGATTTATTACTTCTCATTGTATTGAAGCGGTAAAAATTTTTCCAGATAAAATTGTGGTAAAAATTTTAGGAAAATATAAACCAGAATATTCGCTTTTGGATATAAAAAATCCAATTACCTTGGGTTCATTTATTTCACAGCCAAATTATTTTGTGACAAAATATCAGCAAATTCAAGCGATGGAGCAAGTGAAAAAAGTTTATTTAAAAATTGGCAAAAAGTTTTCAAAAATTACTGGAAGAAAGTATGATTATTTTGAAAAATATAAATTGGACGACGCTGAAGTTGGAATTGTGGTTATGAGTTCTACGGCTGGAACAACCAAAGCGGTTATTAATCAAATGAGAAAAAAAGGATTTAAAGTTGGATTACTCAAACCGATTTTATTTAGACCATTTCCTTATCAAGAGATAACTCAAGCCTTATCTCATCTTAAAGCAGTGGCTGTTTTAGATCGTTCAACTTCTCCTGGTAGTTTTCCTCCACTTTATAGTGAAATTGTTAATTGTCAAATGTCAATTAACAAATGTCAAAGTTATATTTTTGGTCTTGGCGGACAAGATATTTTTGAAAAAGATATTGAAAAAGTTTTTAAAGACTTATTGACTGGAAAAATTAATAGGGAAAAAATAAAATACATTACGTAGAAATGATTTTGTATTAATGATTTTGTATTAATTTTAGCCAGAAAAGTATAATACCTTCAGTGAAAGTCGGATTATAAATTGACATTTTTATTTTTCTTTTAGCCGAAGTGGTGAAATTGGTAGACACGCGGGTCTCAAAAACCCGTGAGCTTACGCTCATGTCGGTTCAAGTCCGACCTTCGGCATTAAAAATAATTAATAGTTAAAAATCAAAATGTAAAAATTAAAATTAAAAATGATAATACAAGCCAAAGATTAATAAACTTTTAAGATGACAAGATTCAAAATTTAATATTTTAACAAACAATTATTTTTTAAAATTAATTAAAAATATGAAACTATTAATAACCGGAGGAGCTGGATTTATCGGTTCTAATTTTATACATTATTGGATAAAAAAATATCCAAATGACAAAATTGTCAATTTGGACGTTTTAACTTACGCTGGAAATTTAGAAAATTTAAAAGATATTGAAAATAATAAAAATTATAAATTTGTAAAAGGCGATATTTGTGATATTGAATTAGTAAATAATTTAACAAAAGATATTGATTTAATTGTTCATTTTGCAGCCGAAACGCATGTTGATCGTTCAATTATAAATAGCCAAGATTTTATTAGAACTAATGTAGAAGGTGTTCGAGTTTTACTTGACGCGGCAAAAAATAATAATATTAGATTTCATCATATTTCTACCGACGAAGTTTTTGGCGCGCTTGACTTTAAAGAAAAACCATTTAATGAAAAAACGCATTATAATCCCCGAAGCCCTTATAGCGCTTCAAAAGCGGCATCTGATCATTTAGTTAGAGCTTATTTTTATACTTATAAATTACCAATCACAATTTCTAATTGTTCTAATAATTATGGACCGTATCAATTTCCGGAAAAAATTATTCCTCTTTTTATCACTAATTTAATTGAAAATAAAAAGATTCCAGTTTATGGAGAGGGTAAAAATATTCGCGATTGGATTCATGTGGATGATCACAATGCCGGAATAGAGGCGATTATTAAAAAAGGTAAGATTGGAGAAACTTATTGTTTGGGTGGTGGAAATCAATTAACTAATTTGGAATTAACTAAAAAAATATTAACTTTAATGAAGGTTGATGAAGAAATGATTGAATTTGTTGTTGATAGACCAGGGCATGACTTACGTTATGATATAGATTTTTCTAAAGCCAAGAATGAACTTGATTGGGAGCCAAAAATTAATTTTGAATATGGTCTAAAAAAGACAATTGAATGGTATAAAAATAATAAAAAATGGTGGAAACCATTATTAAGAAAGTGATTTGTTGAAAATTATAAAAAGATAAATTCATGTTTGTTTAATTAAAATACGTGATATTTAATCATCTAATTGTTTTTTATAATATAAAAACGCTTCGAAAAATATATCGAAGCGTTTTTATTATAATTACTTATTGTTTTGTTTATTATTCAACTGGTGGTATTTCTGGGGTAACTGGAATTTCTGAGGCTGTTGGAGTTTCTGGAGCTGTTGTTGGAGTTGTTTTTTTAGCTGCAGGCTTAGCTTCATATTTATCAATAGCTTGAACAACTTGTCCATCTTTTTTCAAATCTTCTATAAACAACACATGATCTCTATTTATTCTCATTTTATCTTTTGGTCCATGTAATTCTTCTCCTAATTTAATTAAAGAGATAGATTGCGCAGTTTGCGGCTCAGGATTTTTTGGATCTTGAGATTTTTGTAATACTTGTTTTACTTGAAGATAATAAATATTGTCTAATACAATCTCATTGGTATTTTCTTTAGTTACGTGACCAAAATAAACTTGCCCATTAGTTAAAAATACCCCTTGCCATTCACCTTTGGTGGATTTTGTTATTCCAGTATTTAAAACAAAATATATTACTCCAGTAATAGCTAAAACTAAAACGATTAATCCAATAATCAAACCAGTTGTCTTAGGTGGCGGTGTACAATGTTTATTTTTTTCTTCAAAATCAGAAGATTTTATTTCTTCCACGTCAAAATCTTCCATAGGCGATTTTCTAATATCCATAGCCATAATTCTTCTCCTTTTATTAATTGTTAATTAGTATTAATTTTATACTAATTTTTAAATTAATAAATATAAAAAATAAAAAAAAGGCAAAAATTT
>JAGVFS010000059.1 GCA_020057535.1 Patescibacteria group bacterium | reverse complement strand
TTTATTGGAAATAAGCTCAATTGAAGCTTTAATTGTAACGATTGAATTTATCTTATTAGAAATCTCATTTTCTTGAGCATGAGATGAATATAAATTTTTATTTTTTTTAATAGGGTAAATTTGAAGATTGTTGATTAAAGAGACTTGACTAAAATCATCATAACGAAAAGGAAAATAAAAAAGCAGATCTTCTGCTTTTTCTATACTAAGTTTTTTAAATTTATTGGCAGTAATTTTTCCAATTTTGGTAAGTTGCGCGATTGAAGTGGATAAAAACATATTTCGTTATTTAAAATTTTTGTTATTTGTAATTTTAAATTTTTTGTAAGTTTTTTTTAAAAAAAACTTATAATATATATTATTATTAAGCTTTAGTAAATTTACTATTTTTTAAATAAACCATTTATTTTTAAATAAAAATTATTTTGGCTAAAATAAAGGAATTTTATAATATTGTTCGGGGTTTTTGCTAAAGTTTAGTTATTAGATAATTTGTATTTATCAAATTATTTTTTAATTAATTTTATATCAATTTTTAATTCTTTAAGTTTTGTCTCCCACTATTTTTTTACAACGTCAACATGCGCTTTTGGCCCTGCTTTTCGCAAATACTCTATTCTTTCAACAAAAATTTCATGATACTTTTTTAGATTTTTAAGACTCTGTAAAGCCCATAAAGAGTGTTTAAGTTCAATTATATATTTTAAACATGTCTGTTTTACCACCACAACAAATAATTAATGATTTTGCAAATTTATTTTTTAAACAACATCATAGATTTTATTAAAAACCATTTTTAAATAAAAATTACAATTTTCATCTTTCAATATATTTTTGGGTATTCCATGCCCCAAAATTAAAAAAATATTTTTCATATTAAAATAATATAAAATAATATTAGAAGTCTTATTTTTAATATTTTTAATATTTTAAAATTTTTAAAATTTTTTCAACTGTTTGATTAAATTTATTTTCTTCATTAACTATGATATAGTCATAATATTTTTTCGCTTGTTGTATTTTATTTTTTACGTTGTCTAAACGAATTTTTAAATCTTTCTCTTTTGTTTTCCCTCTTTTTTTAATTCTGTTTTTTAATTCATTTAAAGATTTTGGCTTTATAAAAATAAAAATAGCTTTAATTTTTTTCTTTTTTATTTGAAGCATTCCCTGAAAATCAATATTCATTATTAATGAAATATTTTTTTTAATTTCTTTTTTTAAAGAGCCGTAATAATTTTCATGAACAACAGCCCATTCAAAAAATTCTTTATTTTTTATTTTTTCTTCAAATTGTTTTTTAGATAAAAAATAGTAATCTTGACCGTGTTTTTCGTTTTGGCGTTTCTTCCTTGTCGTACAAGTAATTACTCGTTTAAAATCAGGATTTAATTTAATTATTTTTTTAATAATAAAAGTCTTTCCAACTCCTGACGGTCCAGAAATAATAAATAACATAAAAACAAACAAAAATTTTAAAAAAATTTTTACAATTTTAGTAATATACTTGTCGAAGTCATTATTAATGAATAGATTATAAATTATATTTTAATTCTGCATTCATAATTTTGCATTTAATTAATACCAATTTCTTTTTCAATAATCCCAATAAGTTCTTTCTTTTTTTCTTCAAATAATTCTTTTGAATTAGCTTCAAAATTAAGACGAATAAAAGGCAATGTTTCAGAAGCGCGAAGATTAAACCACCAATTTGGAAAAATCGCGCTTACTCCGTCAATTTCTAAAATTTGCGCTCCTTCAGCCAAATATTTGTCTTTTAATTTTTTTAATATTTTATTCACTTCGTTTATGTTATTTATTTTGAAATTTTGTTCTTCAAGTACAAAATATTCCTGTTGAAATTTTTTTATAATTTCATCAATAGATTCTTGTTTAACGCTTATAGCTTGTAAAAAAGTTAGCGCGCCAAAAATTCCATCGTCTGAATCGTGCATTTCTGGAAAAATATAGTGTCCGGAAGTTTCGCCGCCAAAAATGATTTCGGAATCAATTTTCATTTTTAATTTAATTGGAATAGTCCAAGAAACAGAAGTTTCTACCCTGCCTCCAGCTTTTTCAACCCAATCACGTACTATCCTAGAAGTTCTTACTTCAATTACAATTTTCTTTTGAGAAAAATTTTTAACTCTAAATTCAGAAATAATTGCTAAAACAAGGCTAAAATCAATTAAATTGCCATTTTTATCAAGAATAGCTAATCTATCCGCGTCTCCATCAAACATAAATCCAAGATCAGCTTTTTCTAAAATAATTTTTTTTGCGAGTTTTTTTCTATTTTCCGAAATTTTTACGTCGGTTTCATGATTAGGAAAATTTCCGTCTGGTTCAAAAAAAATAGGTACTATAGATATTCCTGTACCAATAAAAATTTTTTCTATGTATAAACCAGCTGTGCCATTCCCCGGATCCATAACAATTTTTAATGGTTTAATTTTTCCTTTAATTAATTTTCTGACAGCGTTTATATAATTTTCTGTTGGATCTTGTTTTTGAACTTTGCCTTTTATATTTACTAAAGGCAATTGATTTTCTAAAACAACTTTTTTAAAATCAAAAACTTGTTCTTTGGTTAATGGCGTTGCGTCTTTAAACATTAATTTAAATCCATTAAATTCTTTGGAAGCATGAGAAGCTGTAATTATAATTCCAGCCTCTAATTTTAATTCCCCTAAAGTAAAATTAAAACAAGAGGTGCTGCAAAGTCCAATATTAATTACATTTGCCCCTTGATCGATTATTCCTTTGATTATGGCATTCTTTAAAGATGGAGAAGAAATTCGCGCATCATAACCAACTATAATTGTTTTTGCTTTTGTATAATTTGCAAAACCTCGACCAATTAAATAAGCTGTTTCGTCATTTAACTCTTCTAGATAAATACCTCTAATATCGTATTTTTTAAAAATATTCGGATTAATTTTTGTCCTGTTAGATATTTTATCATTAGTCATAAAATTAAATTTTCCCTCATAGAAATTATTAAAAGGATTTATAGTGGGATTCAAAAATTATAAAAATAAAAACAAAAAATTATAAAAATATTAATAA
>JAGVFS010000084.1 GCA_020057535.1 Patescibacteria group bacterium | reverse complement strand
GGAATAATTTTGGCTGGAGGAACAGCGACGCGTCTTTTTCCATTAACAGCCACAACATCAAAACAACTTTTGCCAATATACGATAGACAAATGATTTTTTATCCTCTAAATGTTTTAGTAAAAGGGGGGATAAAAAATATTTTGATAATAATCGCTCCAGAACATTCTGGACATTTTATTAATCTTCTTGGTTCTATTTTTGATAAATACGATATTCATCTTGAATTTAAGGTTCAAAAAACTCCTCGTGGATTAGCCGATGCTTTTATTGTTGGCGAAAATTTTATTGGTAATGATAATGTGACAATGATTTTAGGTGATAATATTTTTGAAGATGATTTTTCGGAAGATATTAAAAATTTTAAAAGTGGGGCAAAAGTGTTTGCAACAAAAGTTTCAGATCCAGAAAGGTTGGGCGTAGTGGTTTTTGATGAACAGATGAAAGCAATTAAAATAGTAGAAAAGCCAAAAGAATGGATAAGCGATTATGCTGTTACTGGACTTTATATTTATGATAATCGTGTTATTAAAGCGGCAAAAACAATAAAACCAAGCGACCGTGGTGAAATTGAAATTACTACTTTGAATAATTGGTATTTAAAAAGAGGGGAATTAGAAGTTGGATTATTTAAAGGTAAATGGTTAGACGCTGGAACTTTTGATTCATTATTGGAAGCTGGAAATTGTGTTAAAGAAAAAAAATTATACGAAAATTTTCATCCTGCAATCAATGAAGCAATTAGAGAATTTAATGAAGAATTAAAAATGTTGACCAAGAAAAAATTATAATTTTAAATTTTTTAATTCTGTTTGATAAAATTTTAATTTTTCTTTTTCATTTTCAACAATATTGGCTGGAGCTTTATTAATAAATTCTTTGTTGAATAATTTTCTTTCCAAATTAAAAATTAATTTTTCCAATTCAATGATTTTTTTATTAATTCTCGCCTGTTCTTTTTCTTTGTCTTTTGCGTTAATTAAATAAATTTCAATATCGTCAATGATAATACGAATCACTTGATTGTCTTGCGTTTTTATATCGCAAGATTTTTTAATTTCTAATTCATTAATATTTGTTTTTAAGTTTTTAATTAATTCTTTATTTTTTTCAATTAAAGCAACGTATTTTTCAGCACAAATTATTGTTTTAATTTTTTTACTTGGTTCAATTTTATTTTCCGATCGAGCGTTACGAATGGCGGAAATAATATTTTTAATTATTTCAAAGTTATTAATATTAATATTAGTGAATTTAGTTGAAACGGTTGGCCATTTTTCTATCATTAATAAATTATTTGTTTTTATTTCTTGCCAAATAGTCTCTGTTACAAAAGGAATAAATGGATGCCAAAGTTTTAATAAATTTTTTAAAATATAAAATAATATTTCATTTTTCTCTTTATTTTTTTCAAATTTGCTGATTTCTAAATACCAATCCGCAAAATCATCCCAAGTAAATTTACGTAATTTTTCACCAGCTTGTGAAAAATTATATTTTTTTAAATCATCGTTAATTTTTTTAATTAAATTATTAAATTTATTTAAAATCCATTCATCGGCCAAAGTTAAATTTTGATATTTAACATTTAACGTTTGACATTTAACATTTGACAATATATATCTTGCGATATTCCAGAGTTTATTGATAAATTTTTTAAATCCTTCAATTTTTTCTTCGCTTAATCGGCTGTCATTGCCTGGAGTACTTCCAATTAACATTGATAAACGAACAGCATCGGCGCCGAATTTTTCAATCATATCAATTGGATCAATCCCATTACCTTTTGATTTGCTCATTTTTTTGCCATTTTTATCTAAAATCATTCCGTGTAAATAAACATTTTCAAAAGGAATTTCTTGTAAGGCAAATAATGACATCATAATCATTCGCGAAACCCAAAGTGTAAGAATTTCATATCCAGTTTCTAAAACTTGCGTTGGGTGAAATTTTAATAGATCTCCAGATTTTTTATTTTTTTTAAAATTATCTGGCCATCCTAAAGTTGAGAAAGTCCACATTCCAGACGAAAACCAAGTATCTAAAGTATCAGGATCTTGAATCCATTCTTTGCCTTCTGGTTTTTTAACGCCAACATAAATTTTTTGTTTACGATAATAGACAGGGATTTCGTGTCCAAACCAAATTTGACGAGAAATGCACCAGTCGCGCAAATTTTCCATCCAATCCAAATATCTTTTTTTAAATCTTTCTGGAATAAATTTTATTTCTTCTTTTTCCGCTACTTCAATTGCTTTTTCTTTAAGTGATTTATTCCCTAATTTTTTTATTTTTTTATCAACGCTAACAAACCATTGTTTTGATGGTAAAGGTTCAATCGATGTGCCGCATCGATAGCAAATTGACAAATTGTTATTAATTTCCTCTTGTTTTTCTAATAAATTTTGTTCTTTTAATTTTTTAATAATTATTTCTCGAGCTTGTATTGTAGTTTTATTTGAAAATTCATTAAATCCTTTATGTATTTTTCCCTCTTCATTTATAATTTTTTTTATTTCTAAATTATTTTCTTCTGCCATTTTCCAATCAACCATAGAATGAGCGGGTGTAACCCCTAATACCCCTGTTCCAAAATTCATATCAACCTCGCGATTAGCGATAATTTTTAATTTTAAAGGAATTTCGCAAAAATTTATTTTATAAATTTTTCCAATATATTTTTTATATCTTTTGTCTTTTGGATTTACTGCCACGGCTGTGTCGCCTAATTTTGTTTCTGGTCGAGTGGTAGCGATTATAAAAGGAAAATCTTTACTATACTTAAAAAAGTATAAAATCGCTTTTTGTTCTTTGTATTCAATTTCATCGTCAGATAGAGTGGAATGGCATCGCGGACACCAATTTACAATTCTTTCTCCTTTGTAAATTATCCCTGCTTCATACATATCAACAAACATTTGCGCGACTGCTTTTTTTCTTTGTTCGTCTAAAGTAAAAGCTTCACGAGACCAATCCAAAGAAGCGCCCATTTTTCTGGTTTGACACAAAATAGTTGTTTGAGTTTTTTTTAAAAATTTCCAAATTTCTTCAAGTAATTTTTCTTTTCCTAAATCGTGACGAGTTATTCCTCGTTCTTTAAATATTTTTTTCTCAACAGCATTTTGTGTGGCAATAGCCGCGTGATCAGTTCCTGGTAACCACAACGTTTGATATCCTTTCATTCTATGATAACGAATCATTAAATCTTCAATAGCTAACATAGCAGAGTGTCCTAAATGTAATTTAGCTGTTATGTTTGGTGGGGGTAAAATAATAGTATAAGTGGGAGCGTTTTTAGATAAATTCAAATTATCAGGATTAAAAAATCCTGATTTTTCCCATTTTTGATAAATTTTGTCTTCGTAATTTTGTGGATTATAAGTTTTGTCCATAAAAAAGTTTAAATTAAATCATTTAAAGATTAACAAAAAATAATTAAGAAATCAATTTTAGACGAATACAAATTGATCTTTTATAATTTTTTTGTATAATTCATTTAAAATGAATTAAAATTATGTGAATTAAAATTATG
>JAGVFS010000049.1 GCA_020057535.1 Patescibacteria group bacterium | reverse complement strand
TGAATTAAAATTATGTGAATTAAAATTATGAATTATAAATTTAAAAAAACGCCTATTGTTTTAATTATCCTCGATGGTTGGGGAATTGCTCCAGCATCAAATGGAAACGCGATTACTTTAGCAAAAACGCCAACAATGGATTTTTTATATAAAAAATATCCGTACACAACTTTAAAAGCTCATGGAAAATATGTTGGTTTGCCCAATGAACAAGATGGTAATTCTGAAGCGGGGCATATTAATTTAGGGGCTGGTAGAATAGTTAAACAAGACGCCGTTTATATTTCAGAAAGCATTGCGGATGGAACATTTTTTAAAAATACAGCTATTTTAGAAGCAATAAAACACACTAAAAAATATAATACAAATGTTCATTTATTAAGCTTGCTTTCAGGATCGCAAAGTCCTCATACTAATTTAAATCATCTTTACGCTTTTTTAGAATTGATTAAACAACAAGGAATAAGTAGTAATAAAATTTTTTTGCATTTTTTTACTGATGGTCGCGATTCTTCACAATATGGGGCTTTAAAATATTTAAAAAGAGTTGTTTCTAATTTTCAAGGTGAAGAAAAAATCGTCACAATCTCTGGACGATTTTTTGCAATGGATAGAAAGAAAAAATGGGAAAGAATTGAAAAGGTTTATAATGCCATGGTTTTAGGAGAAGGAGAGAGAGCGGAGAGTTCGGAGCAAATTATTTTGAGGGCTTATAATAAAAAGTTAACCGATGAATATATTTTGCCGACAGTAATTACAAAAAATGGAAAACCGATTAGCGTAATTAAAGATAATGACGCGATTATTTTTTCTAATTTAAGATCGGATCGCGCTCGAGAATTAACTAAAGCGTTTATTCAAAAAAATTTTAATAAAATGAACCCAGGTTCATTTAAAAGAAAAAAAGTTCTTCAAAATATTCGTTTTGTAGCAACGACTGATTTTGGACCAGATTTGCCTCATATTTTTACCGCGTTCCCTTCTCGCGATATAAAAATGAGTTTGCCTGCTGTTTTAAAAAATTTAAAACAAGTTTATATCGCTGAAACAGAAAAATACGCTCATATGACTTATTTTATAAATGGCGGGTATGCTGATCCGATTGATGGAGAAGAAAGGATAAAAATTTCTTCATTGGATATTCCTTATTATGACAAAGAGCCAAAAATGAGCGCGCCAGAAATTACAAAAACAGTTTTGAATAAATTACAAGAAAATAATTATGATTTTATTGCGATTAATTTTGCTAATCCGGATATTATTGGTCATACTGGAAATTTAAAAGCGGCAATTCAAGCCGTTGAATGTGTTGATCAATGTGTTGGAGTGATTGCAAAAAAAGTTCAAGAAAAAAATGGTATTGCCATAATAACAGCCGATCATGGAAATGTTGAAGAAATGATCAATTTAAAAACCGGAGAAATAGACACAAAACATTCAAAAAATCCCGTACCGTTTATTTTGGTTGACAATCAAAAAAGAAAAATAAAATTAAAAGATGAGGGAAATTTAGCTGATGTCGCTCCAACAATTTTAGAATTATTTCAAATAAAAAAACCAAAAGAAATGAATGGGAGAAGTCTTCTTATTAACTAGTAACTAATAATTTTAGCTTGTAGAAAATTAAAAATTAAGAATACAGAATATAAGAAAATTAAAAATTAGAAATTATTTTTTTAACTTTTAATTTTAAATTTTATTTCATAATATGAAAATATGAAGTCTCCTATTGCTCTTATTATTCTCGATGGTTGGGGAATTGCTCCGGCGTCGAGGGGAAATGGAATAAGTTTAGCTAAAACTCTAAACTTTAATAAATATATTACTACTTATTTTAGCGCTGTTTTACAGGCCTCTGGAGAAGCTGTTGGATTACCTTATGGCGAAGTGGGAAATTCAGAAGTTGGACATTTAAATTTAGGAGCTGGAAAAATTATTTTTCAAAATTTGCCTCGAATTAACAAATCTATTTTAGATGGAAGTTTTTTTAAAAATAAAATTTTTTTAGAAGCGTTTAGTCATGTTAAAAAAAATAATTCCTCTTTACATCTTTTGGGATTGGTTTCAAATGGCGGAACGCATAGTTTTAATGAACATCTTTTTGCCCTTCTAGAATTAGCAAAAAAAGAAAAATTAGATAGGGTTTTTATTCACGCATTTTTAGATGGTAGAGACACTTCTTATAATAGTGGATTGGATTTTATAAAAGAATTGGAAGAAAAAATAAATCAAATTGGCATTGGAAAAATCGCTAGTCTTTCCGGAAGATTTTTTGCGATGGATCGAGATAATCATTGGGACAGAATTAAAAAAGTTTATTTAGCGCTTACAGAAGGACAATCTGAAAAAAAATTTAATGACTCCATTGAAGCCATTCAAAATTCTTATGATCAAAATATTTTTGATGAAGAATTTTTACCAACAGTTTTATTAGATGAAAATAAAAAACCAATCGCTACTATACAAGATAGCGACGCGATTATTTTTTTTAATTTTAGATCAGATCGCGCTCGAGAATTAACTCAATCTTTTATTTTGCCAAATTTTGAAAAATTTAAAAGACCGACATATTTAAAAAATTTATATTTTACGACGATGACCGAGTATGAAGAAAACTTTCCCGTAAAAATAGCTTTTCCGTCAGAAAAAATCGAAAATTCTTTATCAA
This sequence comes from Patescibacteria group bacterium, assembly GCA_020057535.1. Lineage (GTDB taxonomy): Bacteria > Patescibacteriota > Patescibacteriia > UBA2591 > PGYQ01 > PGYQ01. The sequence goes on along the minus strand of JAGVFS010000049.1, from coordinate 3,610 downwards.
AAATTTTAAGCGATTTAGGATTAAAGCAACTTCATATCGCCGAGACAGAAAAATACGCTCACGTGACTTATTTTTTTAATGGCGGTAAAGAAGAGCCTTTTTGGGGAGAGGATAATGTTGTTGTTCTTTCTCCTCAGGTCTCTTCATACGCCGAAAAACCTGAAATGAGCGCGTTAGAAGTGACTAAAAAGTTAATTCAAGAAATTTCCAAAGACGAATACGATTTTATTGTTTGTAATTTTGCTAACACTGATATGGTCGGACATACCGGAAATTTAAAAGCGGTTATTCAAGCTGTTGAATGCGTTGATCAATGTTTAAAAAAAATTGTTGATCAAATTTTATTAAAAAATGGAATTATTTTAATAACCGCTGACCATGGTAATGCCGAAGAAGTGATAAATTTATATACCGGAGAAATTAACAAAGAGCATTCTGTTAATCCAGTTCCTTTTATTTTGATTGGCAAACAATGGGAGGGTGAAGCTAAAAAATTGGGTAGAATTAATTCAGATTTAAGTGGACTTATTTCAACTGGCGTTTTAGCTGATATCACTCCGACAATTTTAAAAATTATGAATATTCCAGAACCAGAAGAAATGACAGGAAATAGTTTGATTTAAATTTAAATCGCGCCAAATTTTATTTTATGTTCATTTTGCCTTTTATTTATGCAGCTTTTGAGACTTCAAAATTCGGGAACTGTTCCTTTAAATGAAGAACAAAAAAATGCGGTGACTTATAAAAATGGTCCTTTGCTTATTATTGCCGGAGCTGGCACAGGAAAAACTACGGTTATTGCCACAAGAATAGTTTGGTTAATTTTATCTAATCAAATTAAACCAGAAGAAATTTTAGCCTTAACTTTTACCGATAAAGCGGCGGAAGAAATGGAAGAAAGAGTGGATCGACTTTTGCCTTATGGTTATGTTGATTTATGGATTTCTACTTTTCATTCTTTTGCCGAGAGAATTTTAAAACAACACGCCATTGATATTGGTTTGCCGGATAATTTTAAATTACTAAATCAAACAGAACAAAATTTTTTAATCAGGCGAAATTTTGATCGATTTAATTTAGATTATTATCGTCCGTTAGGAAATCCAACAAAATTTATTCAAGCGATGATTAAACATTTTTCGCGAGCCAAAGATGAAGAAATTTGGCCAGAAGATTATTTAGAATACGCCGAGGGATTGAAATTAGATAGAGACATTGAAATGTCAAATGTCAAATGCCAAATATCAAATGAGAATGAAATAAAACGAATTAATGAAATAGCTAACGCTTATCATGTTTATCAACAACTTTTATTAGAAAATAGCGCTTTGGATTTTGGAGATTTGATAAATTATACTTTAAAATTATTTCGAACAAGACCGCAAATTTTAGAAAAATATAAGAAACAATTTAAGTATATTTTAATTGACGAGTTTCAAGATACAAATTGGGCTCAATATGAATTAATAAAATTTTTAGGCGCGCCAAAAAATAATATCACCGTTTCCTTTGATGACGATCAATCAATCTATAAATTCCGCGGGGCTTCAGTGAGCAATGTGATGCAATTTAAAAAAGATTATTCAAAAGCAAAACAAATTGTTTTGATAAAAAATTATCGCTCTAAACAAAATATTTTAGATTTGGCTTATAATTTTATTCAAAAAAATAATCCCAATCGTTTAGAATGGCAATTAAAAAATAATCAGTAGCCTCCAATAAATAACCAGTAATTAGTTAATGATTTTATGTTAAATGAAAAATCAAAAATTGTAACATTAAAAAGTTTAGCGATATTTTTATCAATAATATTTTTTTGGCAATTAATAAATTTGTTTACCCCGTTAGAAAATTCTGCTATTTATGGCGAATTTATAGAAATTCAACAGAGAGAGCCTCTATATGTTTTTTTAAAAAAAATACTTTATCAAAATTGAGCGTTCCAATAAAACAAGTAGAAAAAGAAAAGAATAAAATAATTATAAAAGAACCAATTAAAATTAATAAACAAATAAAACAAGCGGAAAAAGAAAAAAATGAAATAATTACAAAAGAACCAATTAAAATTAATAAACAAAATTTAGAAATAAACACGATGGCGACAAATGGAATTGTTATGGATTTAAAAACAGAAAAAATTCTTTGGCAAAAAAATTCTCAAGAGAAAAAAAATATCGCCAGCTTAACTAAATTAGTCAGCGCTTTGGTTTTTTTAGAAACAAATCCTGATTGGGGGAAAAAAATAAAAATTACCAGAGAAGATGAAATAGGTGGCGCTCGATTAAATGTAAATTTTGAAGAAGAAATTAAAATTAAAGATTTATTTTATGCCGGTTTGATTGGTTCAAAAAATAACGCAATTTTAGCTTTAGTTAGATCTACTGGTTTAAGTAAAGAAAATTTTGTTAAAAAAATGAATGAAAAAGCGGCAAAAATGGGATTTAAAAATACACGTTTTGCCGATCCAACAGGATTAAATCCTAGTAATTTATCCACGGCTTATGAAATAGCAAAAATAGCCAAACAAACTTTTGAAAATCAAGAAATTAAAAAAATTTTAGTTATTAAAAGATATAATTTTTATACTTTTCAAGGAGAGAAAAAAATAAGAGAAGTGATAGTAAAAAATACTAATGAACTTTTAGAAAGTAGTTTTAAAATTAAAGCTGGAAAAACCGGATTTTCTAATGAAGCAAATAGTTGTTTAGTTATTCAAGTGGAAAATGAAAAAGGAAATGAAATTGTTGCTGTTTTGTTGGGAAATAAAATAAAAGAAATAAATTTTAAAGAAATGAAAATATTAATTGAATGGATTTTTCAAAATTATCAATGGATAAAAACAAATTGACAAAAAAACAAAAAAATATTATTTTAATTTGTTATTTTAATTTTTGATTTTCTTATGTTTTTTATCGCTAATTGGAAAATGAATCTTACTAAAAAAGAAACTTTAGAATTAACAAAAGGGATTGTAAAAAAAATAAAAAAAATAACTCTTTGTGGCAAACAAAAATTGGACATAATTTTATGCCCATCTTTTATTGCGTTTTCAGATATCCATAAGTTTTTATTTAAGAAGTTACAAGCTACAACTTACAAGTTATCACTTGGAGCACAAGATGTTTTTTGGGAAGAAAGAGGGGCTTTTACTGGTGAGGTTTCAGCTTTTATGCTTAAAGAGATTGGATGCCAATATGTGATTATTGGACATTCTGAACGTCGACAATATTTAAAAGAAACGGATGAAATGATAAATAAAAAAATAAAAAGTTGTTTAAAATTTAATTTAAAACCAATTCTCTGTGTTGGAGAAAAATCATTAAAGACCAATAAGCCATCAATTATTGAACAAATAAAAAAAGATTTAAATGGAATTTCTCAAAAAGAAATTAAAAAAGTGATTATTGCATATGAACCAATCTGGGCAATTGGGGGAGGAAAAATTTGTTCTTTAGAAAGAGCGGTTGAAAAAATAAAAATTATAAGAAAAACAATTTCTGATTTTTTTAATTTAACGCAAAATCAAAAAATTAAAATTTTATACGGCGGAAGTGTTGATAGCGCAAATATTAAATCAATGACCGATCAATCAGAAATTGATGGAGTTTTA
>JAGVFS010000009.1 GCA_020057535.1 Patescibacteria group bacterium | reverse complement strand
TCTAGATTATTGCCAGATTCTAAAATTAACAGATCTTTTATTAGAGAATTAAGTTCGCAAAGTTATAATTTTTTATCAAAGATAATTTTGGGTCATAATTTTTCTGATCTGCAATGCGGATTTAAAGCGATTAAAGTTGATGTTTTTAACAAAATCGCCCCCTATATTAAAGATAATAAATGGTTTTTTGACACAGAATTAATTTTTTTTACCAATTATTTTGGCTATAAAATAAAAGAAATGCCCGTTGATTGGCAAGAAAATAGGTATGATAAAAGAAAAACCAAAGTTAATTTAATAAAAGATAGTTTTAAATTTATAATAAATTTAATCAAACTAAAAATAAAAATATTGTTAATGAAAGACTAAAAATTTATAAAAATAAAATAAGCGGTTGTTTATGCAAAAAAATAATTCTTATATTTTCTACCGAAGTAGAAAATTCTTGACTTTTTTTTTGACTTCGGTATAATTTATAGGAAAATATTTATTAAATTTTTTTATGACAAAAAATAGATACCTACATTCATCAATAGTTTCTGATTTAAAGAATAAAATGGTTTTTATTGGAGGACCTAGACAAGTAGGCAAAACCACTTTAGCTCAATATATTGGCGCAAATAATTATAAAAATTATACCTATCTTAATTGGGATAATCGCGAAGATCAAAAAATAATTTTACAGAAAAAATTTGATGCCGAGTCTACTTTAATTATTTTTGATGAAATTCATAAATACAAACAATGGAAAAATTATATTAAAGGAGAGTTTGATAAATATAAAAAAAAATTTCATATTTTGGTCACTGGAAGCGCTCGACTTGATTTATATAGAAAAGGTGGGGATTCTTTAATGGGAAGATATCATTATTATCGGCTCCATCCTTTTTCTTTAGCTGAGATATTGCAAATAAAACCAAATATAAAAATATTAAAAGAATTAACTTTTTATGATAATAAAAAAATTTCAGCAAAAATCTTTGAAGATTTATTTTTTTTTGGCGGTTTTCCAGAACCATTTATTAAAAAAAATCAAAAAACATTGCGTCGATTTCACAATGAACGTTTGGATAGATTAATTAAAGAAGATATTCGAGATGTTGAGCAAGTGCGCGATTTATCAGCTTTGCAAATATTAGTAGAAATTTTGCCAGAAAAAGTCGGGTCGCTTTTATCATTAAATAGCTTGCGAGAAGATTTACAAGTTGCGCATAAAACAATTTCTTTATGGATGGATATTTTAGAAAGATTTTATTATCATTTTAGGATTTATCCATTTTCAATTAAAACTATTAAATCTCTACGCAAAGAACCAAAAATATATTTATGGGATTGGTCGCAGATTCAAAATAAAGGCAGTAAATTAGAAAATATGATTGCGTCTCATTTATTAAAAATGTCTCATTTTTTGCGCGATACTGAAGGCTATAAAGTTGAATTATATTTTTTACGCGACATAGAAGGCAGAGAAGTTGATTTTTTGATAACAGTGAATAAAAAACCTTGGTTTGCAGTGGAAGTTAAAACATTAGATAGTCAACCATCTAAACATTTGAAATATTTTGTTAAAAAATTAAATATTCCTTTTGCCTATCAAATAATAAAAGAATCAAAAATCGATTTTTGGCAAAACAATATCCGAACAATCAGCGCCGATAAATTTCTAAGCGGATTAATATAAATTAATAACTAAACTTTGACAAATTTTATTAATTTCTCTTAAATAAACCATTTATTTTTTTAAATAAAAAATTTTTTTAGTTAAAATAAAAAATTTTATAATATTGTTCGGGATTTTTGCCAAAGTTTTATTAATAAAAATTTAATTAAACTAAAATATATTGTAAAAATTTATAAATTTAACACTAATTCTATTTAATAAATATGAAATTAGGTTTTATGTCAGATATATGCAAAGACATTAAACATCTTAAACAATCAAAATATTTTATGAACAAAATTAATGTCAATTGTTTACGATTATTTATATTTATTTTAGGAATTGGTTTTTTCTTTACACTTTCTCAAATTTTATTTCCTCTTTACTATAGCAACCAAAATCAATATTTTCTTTTTGGCCTATCAAAAGCTCAACATGGATTTCTTGCTGGCGATTGGTTTGTTGGAACAACAGATTATACTCCTGTTTTTACATTTTTAGTTTTTTTAATCAAACGATTTTTATCTGAAATTTGGTTTTATTTATTTTATTTTTTACTTTGTTCAATATATATTTGGATATTAATTCGAATATCAGAAACAATTTTTAAAATCAAAAACAATAAAACTTTCTATATTCTTCTTTTTTCTTTTATTGTATTTTTACATTCGGCTTATTTCGCAAATATTTCTATTGATCTTTTTAAAATTAATCTTAGTGAATTACTACGAGACGGATTTGCTGGTCAATACATTCTTTCTGGGTATTTTCAACCTTCTCAATTTGGTGTATTGATTTTTGTTTCAATCTTTGCTTTTTTAAAGAAAAAATATTATTTATCTTCCTTTTTATTAGCTCTTGCTGTATCTTTCCATCCATCACTTTTACTGCCAGCGTCAAGCATCGTTCTATCATATGGCCTTATATTATATTTAACAGAAAAAAAATATAAAAAAAGTTTAAAAATAATAACTTTTTTTATACTCTGCATTTTACCAATAATAAGTTTTTATTTCTTTTTTATAAAAGGAATAAATATTCCATTTGATTTACATCAACAAACATTGCAAATTAGCGCTTTTATTAGACAACCACATCATACAGTAATAGAATATTGGTTTACTCCAATTCAATCTTTAAAATTGTTAATAATCATATCGGCAATAGCGCTAACATGGAGAAAAAAAATTTTTTGGATTTTACTAATTCCTTTTTTAATAAGTTTATTTTTAAGTATAATCTATTATTTTAATCATGCCCCTCTTTTAGCATTGCTTTTTCCATGGCGTGTTTCTGTAATTTTAGCGCCACTTTCTACTATTCTTATTTTTTCTTGGTTAATTAAAAATATATCATTTAATAAAAAATCGTGGTTGATTTTTTGTATAATAAATATTTTTTTTATTCTATTCTTGTCGATTTATGGTTTTAATCAAACATATCGTGAGTTTCATAAGAAAAATGATCAAGAATCTCTATTTAAATATGTTAAAAATCAAAAAAATAAAGGGGTATATTTAATTCCAATTTCTTTAGAAGATTTTAGAATAAAAACAGGAATGCCAATTTTAGTAGATTGGAAAAGTATGCCTTTAAAAAATTTAGATATTTTAGAATGGAATCAAAGAATAAATTTAGCCAATCAATTTTATCAGTCGCAATATACAAACCAAGACTTCATTTTAAATTTAAATAAAAAATATAATGTTAGTTTTTTTGTTGTTAAAGCTTCAATTATTTTGGATGCTAATTATTTTTCTTTAATTTATCAAGATTCAAAATTTAGAATTTATCAAATTCGCTAATCTTTAATATTAAAAATTATGGAAAAAAATATTTTTATCATTATTCCAACTTATAATGAAAAAGAAAATATTCAAAAATTAGTAGAAGAAATTTTTAATTTAAAAATAAAAAATCTTCATATTTTAATTGTTGATGATAATTCACTAGATAAAACCGGAGACATAATAGAAAACTGCAAATTAAAATTCCCATTTCTCTATCTTATTCAACGAGAAAAAAAATTAGGAATTGGAGGCGCTTATCTCGCCGGTTTTGAATTTGCTTTAAATAAAAAAGCTGATCTAATTTTTCAAATGGATGCTGATTTTTCTCATAATCCAAAAGAAATTCCAAATTTCTTAAATAAAATAGATAAAGGGTTTGATATAATTATAGGATCAAGAAGAATAAAAAATGGAAAAATTATTGGTTGGGGAATTCTTAGAAGTTTGATGAGTTTGGGAGCTAATTTAAGTTCTAGATGGATTTTAAAATTAAAAACCCGCGATTTAACTAGCGGATTTAGATGTTATAAAAAAGAAGTTTTAGAAAATTTAGATTTTAAAAAAATAAAAAGCAATGGCTATTCTTTTTTAGAAGAAATAATTTATCTTTGTGAAAGAAAAAATTTTAAAATTAAAGAAGTGCCCATTACTTTTATAGATCGTCAAAGAGGAAAATCAAAATTATCTTTCAAAGAAATAATTCTTTTTTTCCTTACTATTTTTAAACTTAAAATTAAGGATTTATGAAAAAAATAATTGTCATTTTCTTTTTATGGCTTTTAATAATAAATATATTTGCTCTTTTTGCTCTTAACCGTTTAAATTTAAAAAGTGATACTGCTCAATCTTGGATTAATTCAAATGAATTTTATCAAAAGCAAAACTGGAATTTAATTTCTATTCATGCTAATTGGGATTCTGTTTGGTATTTAGATATTGCTAAAAATGGCTACTTTTTTGAAGGATATGATAAACTTTCAACAACTGCTTTTCTTCCCCTCTATCCTTTTTTTATAAAAAAAACATCTTTTCTAACTGGTGGAAATTTTATTTTAGCAGGTTGAATTTTAAGTTGTATTTTTCTTTTTTTAGCGCTTTTTTATTTCTTTAAAATAACTAAAAAATTTCATCCTGAAATTGATCCATATTTACCCATTCTTTTTTTACTTATTTTTCCTACCGCTTTTTTTCTAAATGCAATTTATACTGAATCTTTGTTCCTTTTTCTTTCTTTGGCTACTTTTTATTATGGATTTAAGAAAAACTTTTTATTAGCGGGAATATTCGGACTATTTGCTTCTCTAACTAAAATAACAGGACTATTACTTTTCATCCCTCTTTTGTGGGAATTTTTAAAAAATTATAATTTTAATTTGATTCGTTGTTTTAATCTCAAATTATTATCAATTTTTCTTATTCCAATAGGAACTTTAGGAATTTTTCTTTTTTATTATTTTAAATTTGACGATTTTCTTTTATTTTTTAAAGCGCAAGTATGGTGGGGCAGAACATTCCAAATAAACAGAGAACATTTTTTATTATTTAGTAATCCCGCAATTGTTAATTTTTGTTTAGATATTTTTTTTGTAATTTTTATTCTAGTGATTATTTATTTTGTTTTTAAAAAATTACGCATTTCTTACGGTCTCTATATGTTAGTTTCAATAATTATTCCATTAAGCACAGGGACTTTTATGAGTATTAATCGTTTTGTTTTAGTTTTATTCCCTATGTATATTTTAATAGCTTTAATTAAAAATCAATATTTAAAACAAGCTTGGGCATTTTTTTCTATTCTTTTTTTAGCTATGTATATTATTTTATTTGTAAATAATTATTGGAGCGGTTAAATTTTAAATTATTTTTGAAAAACCCAAAATTTATATCCAATAAAATTCCAACACATAGAGATTAAAATTGCTAAAAGTTTAGCAATATTTACCCAAAGTAATTGAGAGACATTAAAAAATGGCGAAACAAAAGTGGCAATATAATAAACAATACTTGTATTTATAGCGCAACCAATCAAACTAATTAAAAAAAATTTTAAAAAGGGACTAGACTCCTTTTTTTTAAATGTCCAAAATTTATTTAAGAAATAACTATTTATAGTTGCCAAAGAAAATGCGATAAAATTCAATAATCCCAACCATTCACCTTGATAAATTTTAGTCAACCAAATTAAAAAATTAAACAAAATAAAATCTAATCCTGTATTAACTATTCCAACAATAAAAAATTTTACAAATTGTTTTTTCATATAAAACAAATAAATAAATACTACACACTAACAAGAACTACCTAATAATAGGTAAAATTATAAAAAATAAATTTAAAACGTTTTAACGTTTTATCAACCAACTA
>JAGVFS010000046.1 GCA_020057535.1 Patescibacteria group bacterium | reverse complement strand
CTAAGACAACTTTCATTACAAGAGAGTTAATCAAAAATTCTAATGAAAGTATATACTCTTTGGCTAAAAAATTCAATCTTAACTGGGGAACAGTTAAAAATGGAAGAATTCAAATATTTTAGATGACTGTCATTTTTAATAGTTAAAAACTAGATCATAAAATTACATTTGGCGGTGAATTTGATTGAAACTTTATTTTTTTACATTTCGAAATTGTTCATGTTGTTTGGGTATCGTAAATCCAAATAAATTCGAACATCCAAACAAAAAATTAACACAAAATCATTTTTGAAAAACCGTTTATTATAATAAATTTCTTTGGCTAAAAAGATTAGTAATCTAATATTTTTACTAAAATTAATAAAGATCGTCGAGTTTATAATAAATTATCTCCTCATTCTCCAAATAATTCTTTTAATTAAAAAATCTAATCTACTTAAAATAAAAATAAGAAATCCTTTTAACTTGATTAAAAAATCAAGTCTTTTTATTTCTTTTGATTCTTTAAAATTAAATCCAGAAATTCTAAATTTAAAATTCATCCCTTTTTCTGTTTCTAGAAATGGAATATGAGTTAAAATTTTATCTTCTCTTTGTTTAAAAATTACAGGCGCCCAACCAAGACTTTCTGATAATACATTTAAACGAATATTTTTTCCTTTTAAAAAATCTTCTTGTTTTAAAAATTGATAAAATTTATTCAAAATACTTTGTGGCGCAAGTTGAATTTCTAATTGATCCCCCTCTCTTTTATATAAACATTGATTTTTTTCTCCATAAATTTCTTTATCATTTAATTTTATTTGACTAGCGCTATCCCAACTTTGACCTAAAAAAAATTTTATTTTTTCACTAGGCATTTCGCAAAGATAAATATTTTTTTCTAAATCCCAATCTAAACCGAGTGGATGTTTTATTTGGCCAAATTTTTGTTTTTCTAAAAATTCTTTTTTTTGATAAAATGCCTTTTTAATTTCTTCAAATATTTTTTCAAATTGTTGTTCTTTAAATTCTTCTTCTTTAAAATCTTTAAAATTTTCTTTGGCAAAATCCGAAAATTCATCTACAGAATGTTCCCAAAAAGGTTTGAGACTTGGTAAGGTTCTTGTTATTCGTAAATCATCAACAACATGAAGAACATCATAAATATCAATTCCAGCCTTTAATTTATAAATAGCGTCTCTCCATTTAATCGCTTTTTCAAATTCTTGTTTTTTAATCGCTTTATTTATTTCATCCTCAAATTCTAAAATTATCAAATTATACCAATCACTTGGAACTTCTTCTTTAAATGGTTTTCTTTGAATTGTTTTATAAACCATTTTATAAGCATTTCTAATTTTACCAGTTCTTTGCCATTCAAAAGCAATACACAAAATTTTTTGATAAAATTCTTCGGCTTTATTTTTATTCTCTTGAGAAATTTCTGGAATAGAAAAAATAATATCTCGTAAAGCAAAAACCCCTTGTTCAATCATTTCCAAACTCCACCAAGGTTTTGCCGATGCCCACCAATATTGATCAGAGGCAATAGCCATATCTAATTTATTTCGTATTTCACGATACCAAGACTTTTTTGTGTCTAATGTATTAACAAAATTAATCACCCAATAAGTAAATTCCCATTGCAATTGATGAATGGGATTTTCTGGATGATTCCATAAAGAAAATGGATTTGTCTGCATAATTCCTTTTTCTTGATCTAACCAAAAATCCTGTTCTTCTGATGACCAAGTGCTTTCTCGCGGTTCTAACTCTTCATTAATATTAAATTTTTTTATTAAATCAGAAACAAAAACTTTTTCAAATGCTTTATTTTGATAAATTTCAAATAAAAATTTTTCCAATCCTGGTCGATGATGACCAAAAGTTTCAGCGTCCATCACAGTTAAAAGATATCGATCTTTTTTTATTTCATCACCCAATTCTTCTAAAAGAGATTGAGCAGAACGAACAATGGCTGACAGTATTAAAATACTCGCTCTTTTATCTCTAAATAAAATTTTAAAATTATTTAAACCTTTAATTTGATAAATTTTATTAAATTCATTTTTTTCTTTTTCGAGCGGACAAGCTAATTGTTCGGCAATAACCCATTTAAAATTTAATTTTTGCGCCACTTGCGCCACTTTAAAACTATAAGCTAATTCAGGAATAAAAAAACCTTTTGGGTTATAAATTTTTCCAAAATATTTTTTATTTGTTTCTGTATTTAATTTAATTTGCCTTTCAATTTCACTTTCTGGAAGAAGGGCTAAAAATGAATGATATTTTGCACTACCAGTAAATTCTATTTGTCCATTTTGCGCCAATTTTTTAAGATCCTCGATAACATCTAAATAATCATATTTTACCAAAAGTTCTGTTAGACTGCCGTTAATATTTATTGTTATTTTAGCTTTTGGATTTTTTTTTAATCCTTGAATAATTTTTCGATAACTTTCATTAACAATCTTTTCTAAAATATCTGGCATTTGATTGAAAGGTTGATAAAAATGCAAAAAATTAGACCACAACATAAAAACAATTAAGCATTGATAATTAACAAAAAAATTTATCTTTCTTGATTAAAATTTGTCCTAAATGAAATTAAATGAATTTCTGAGTAGAAAAATTTTTAAAAGTTGAATATTTTAAACATTGATTTCTTTTTTTTATTTTTACATTAATTTTAAAATAAAAAAATATTTTATTATTTTGTTTAATTTTATTAATCACGTTAGTCTATCTTTTGTCTTTCATTTATAACACATTTTATTAGACTATGGAAGTTCATGACTATAGAAAATTTAATTTCTATAATTTAATTATTTACTTCTAATTCCCGTAAATTTTTTTTAAAAAAAGGGGGAGATAGTTCCTCCTTTTTTACTTTCCAATATTTTTATTTATTTTTATTCTAAACAAATTGTTCTTTGAATTTTTTTTATTTTCTCTTTTAGTTTGGGAAAATTTTCTAATTCTGGATCTTGATTAATAATTTTTATCGCCCAATTCTTAGCGTTTTGAATAATTGAATAATCAGTTAAACGAGCAATTTTAAAAAATGATAAATAACCCGATTGTTGAACTGAACCAGATTTATTAATTGATGAATAAAGTTCGCCTGGCCCCCTGATTTCTAAATCTTTTTCTGCTAATTCAAAAGAATTTTTGGCGGTTAATAAGGCTTGTAATCTTTCTTTTGTTTTTACACTTGATGTTTCTGAAAAAACAAAACAATAAGATTGATGCTCGCTTCGACCAACACGACCTCTAAATTGATAGAGTTGAGCAAGTCCAAATCTTTCCGCTCCTTCAATCATCATTACCGAAGCGTTTGGGTAATCAATTCCCACTTCAATCACCGAGGTACTAACTAAAATATTAATTTTATTTTTTAAAAAATCTTGTCTGACCTTTTCTTTTTCTTTTGATTTTAATCGACCGTGCATCAAACCAATTTTAAACTCAAAAAAATATCTTTTTTTAATTTTTTATATTCAGTTGTTACCGACTTAACTCCTAATTTATCTGATTCATTAATAAGAGGACAAAGAACAAAAATTTGTCTTCCTTTTTTTATTTCATTTTTAAT
>JAGVFS010000010.1 GCA_020057535.1 Patescibacteria group bacterium | reverse complement strand
TCGAAAAATAACTGAAATTAGACCGCTTGAAGCGAAAGTGGGAATACTCCCATACACTCACGGTTCTGGATTATTTAGAAGGGGGCAAACAGAAATTCTTTCAGTTATCACATTAGGAGCTCCAGGCGCGGAACAATTTATAGACACAATGGAAATTGAAGGAAGAAAAAGATTTATGCATCATTATAATTTCCCCCCATTTTCAGTAGGAGAAATTTCTCCATTAAGGGGTCCTGGGCGTCGAGATATTGGACACGGAGCGTTGGCCGAAAAAGCTTTGATGCCTATTATTCCAAATCAAGACGATTTTCCTTACACTATTAGAATTGTCTCAGAAGTTTTAAGTTCAAATGGTTCTTCTTCAATGGGATCTGTTTGCGGTTCTTCTTTGGCTTTGATGGACGCGGGAGTTCCAATAAAAAAAGCCGTGGCAGGAATTGCCATGGGCTTAGTTTCAGAAGAAAAAAATGGAGAAATAAAAAAATATAAAATCATCACTGACTTACAAGATTTGGAAGATGGCAAGGGTGGGATGGATTTTAAAATTGCCGGAACAAAAGATGGAATAACAGCTATTCAAATGGACACAAAAACACACGGTTTAACTCAAGAAATAATCGCAAAAACTTTTTACCAAGCTTTGGAAGCGAGATTAAAAATTTTAGAAGTAATGAACAATAGCATTAATTCTTCTCGTTCAGATCTTTCCCCCTTTGCCCCTCGTGTTATCTCTCTTAAAATTAATCCAGATAAAATTAGAGACGTTATTGGTTCTGGCGGTAAAGTTATTAATGAAATTATTAAAGAAACCGGAGCGACAATTGATATTAAAGATGATGGAACAGTGTTTGTCGCTTCTCCAAATAAAGAATCAATTGATAAAGCAATAAAATGGATTAAAGCTTTAACTCATGAAGTTACGGTTGGGGAGGTTTTTGATGGGAAAGTAACGCGAATTTTGGCCTTTGGAGCTTTTGTTGAAATTTTGCCAAAACAAGAAGGATTAGTTCATATTTCTGAATTAGCCCCCTATCGCGTTAATAGGGTGGAAGACATTGTTAATATTGGCGACAGTATTTCCGTTGAAGTAATTGGTATTGACGAACAAGGAAGAATTAATTTGTCGTGCAAAAGAATGATAAAAACATAAAAACACTAGAGGCATTAAAACAAAAAAACAATTTTAAATTTTAAATTATAAATTGATTTGTTTAAAAAATCCTGTCATTAGAAATTAATTAGAAATTAAAATTGCAAAAATTTTTCCTAAAATTTTTATCTATATTTATGCGTATAAATAATTTATTTCAAATAGCTTGCGATAATAAGGCGTCGGATCTTCATTTAATAGTTGGGCAACAACCTGTAATTAGAATTAATGGAAATCTAAAAAAAATAGAAAATCAGCTTATTTTAGATAAAAAAGAGATAGAAGATTTAATTTTTCCTATTTTAACTTCAGAACAAAAAGAAACATTTATTAAAAAACGCGAATTAGATATTTCTTATGAAGTAAAAGGAATCGGACGTTTTAGGGTTAATTTACATTTTGAAAAAAATAATATTAGTCTGGCGTCTAGAGTTATTCCTGATGAAGTTCCAACAATGGAAGATATTGCCTTGCCTCCAATCGCTTATGAATTAACAAGATGTTTAAAAGGATTAGTTTTAGTAACCGGACCGACTGGTTGCGGAAAATCCACGACTTTGGCGGCAATGGTTGATTCAATTAATAAAGATCGTATTTGTAATATTATCACATTAGAAGATCCGATTGAATTTTTATTTAAATCGCAAAAAAGTATTATTAGACAAAGACAATTAGGAACAGATATGATAAGTTTTGGCGCCGCGTTAAAACACACTTTAAGACAAGATCCAGATGTGATTATGATTGGGGAGATGAGAGATTTAGAAACTATTGCCACAACTATGACTTTAGCTGAAACAGGACACTTGGTTTTAGGAACGTTGCACACTTATAATGCGGCTCAAACAGTTGATAGAATTATTGATATTTTTCCCCCTCATCAACAATCGCAAATTAGAGTTCAATTTTCTATGATTTTAGCCGCTGTTATCTCTCAACGACTTTTGCCGACAATAGATGGTAAAAGTCAGGTGGCGGCAAGAGAAATTTTGATTAATACTCCGGCCGTGGCAAATTTAATTAGAGAAAATAAAATCGCTCAAATTAAAACAGTTATTCAAACCAGCGCCAAAGATCAAATGATTAGCCTAGATCAAGATTTAAAACGGTTGTATCAAAATAGGGTTATTTCTAAAGAAGTAGCTAAAATGTATATGGAAAATCCGGAATTTTTAACAAATTAGAATTTTTCTAAAATTAAAAGTTAATTTTGCGCCCGTAGCTCAGCGGATTAGAGTGTGTGGCTTCGGACCACAAGGTCGTAGGTTCGAATCCTACCGGGCGTACCAATTTTAAAAAATCAAAAACCAAAATGTAAAAATTAAAATGACAATTAAAAATTCAAAATATTTCATATATAAATCAAAATATCAAAATCTAGATTTCAAAGAATAATTTAAAATTCATTTGAATTTGAAATTTAGATTTTTATTTGATATTTGCTTGTTGGAATTTTGAATTTTGTTTTTTTTAATTTTATTTTGCATTGTCATTTTTGCATTTTGATTTTTATATCATGGAAATTGCAATTGATTTAAATTTAAATTTTTATTTAAATTCCTTATTGGAATTAGGAAAATTACCGCCAATAGTAATTACTTGGATTATTTTTAAAAATGGCGGATGGATTTTTGTTGTTTGGACTTTTTTATGGGGATTTTGGGAAATGTGGATAGATCACAAAGGAGAACAATATGCGAGTAGCATTAAGTATGTTCTTTTGTCTTTTGATGTTCCTAAAGAAAATGAACAAAGCCCTAAAGCAATAGAAAATATTTTTAGCCAATTAATGGGGGCGTGTTCGTCAGTGAATTTAGTGGAAAAATATTGGCAAGGAAAATCCCAACCTAAATTTTCTTTAGAAATTATTAGTTTAGAGGGGTATATTCAATTTTTAATTCGTACCCCAGATGGTTTTCGCGATTTAGTAGAAGCGGCATTTTACGCTCAATATCCAGAAGTAGAAATTACTGAAGTTGCTGATTATACTCAAAATGTTCCAATTGAAGAATTCCCCTCAGAAGAATACGACTTACAAGGGTCGGAAATAATTTTAGCTAAAAGCGATATTTATCCGATTAAAACTTATCCGAATTTTGAACATCCCTTAACTCAAGAATTTAAAGATCCAATGGCCGCCTTATTGGAAATTTTTTGCAAACTCCAAAAAGGAGAACAAATTTGGTTGCAAATAATAATTTCTCCTTATTTAAAAGACAATAAAACTCTTAAAGAAAAAGGGATTAAGGAAATAAATAAAATAGCAGGAAAAAAAGAAGTGGTTCATAGAAATTTAAGCGATAAAGGAGTAAATTTATTTATGGAAACTTTGGATAAATTTGGAGAGATAATTTATCCTTTATGGAAAGAACATCCTTCAAAAGACGAATTACCTAGTCTTATGTCGCATTTGACTTCAGGAGAAAAATTTACCATAGAAGCGATAGAAGGAAAAATTTCTAAATTAAGTTTTAAAACTAAAATACGTTTTATTTATTTAGCCAAAAAAGAAATTTTTTCTTCTAAAAGGGGTGTTAATCCAGTATTTGGAGCGTTTCAACAATTTTTTGGTTTAAATGAATTTAAGCCAGGTTCAAAATCAATAATAAAAAATTTTTATTTTTTCAATAAAACAAGAAGGGCTAATAGAAAGACGAGACTATTTAGAAATTACAAAAATAGAGATAGAGGTGCTGGAGCAAATCTTTTTATGTTAAACACAGAGGAGTTGGCGACTATTTTTCATTTTCCTGTTATGAATGTTAAAACCCCTTTAATTTCAAAAACAATAAGCAGAACCGCCGAACCTCCCTTTATTTTGCCAATTGGCGATGATGATTTAAATTTAGATCAAACTTTAGAACATAAATTACGTCAAACTTCTAAAACTCAAGAAAAAGAAAAAAAAGAAGGAGAAAAAAATAAACAATATCCAATTAATTTGCCAACTAACGAGCCGCCAGACAATTTACCTGTTAAATAGAAAACAAAAAAAACACAAGAAGGCAAGAAAATATTAGAATATTAAAATAAATTAACCTAATTGTTTTATTTTTAATTACTTTTAAAGTAATATCACAATAACTAAATAAAAAAATATAAAATAAAAAATAAAATTTTTTGACCGATATATCTGTCGGAATTTTCGACGTATTGTCGAAATATAAAATAAATATTTAAACACAAATCAAATTAAATTTATTTAAAATTTTAGGAATTGAAGTAAAATCCGGTAAAACTGGCAGATTAAAATCTCAAGAAGT
>JAGVFS010000012.1 GCA_020057535.1 Patescibacteria group bacterium | reverse complement strand
TAAAAGAAAAAAATAATGGACGTAGTTATTTCCCATTTCAAAAAGTTATAATGCCAATTTTATCGCTTATTATTTTAAGCGTTATTTTTTATTATTTAATAATAAAAATTTAATTATGGAAAAAGAAAATTTAATTAAAAATGTGGATGAATTTATTCAAAAAATAGATAAAATGAAAAAACAGGACAAAATGGATTTATCATCTGATCAAGATTTATCAATCGCCATCATGAATTTAATTAGCATTGAGGAACACTTTTTTTTTACAGCTCAAAAAACCAATAAATTAAAATATTTTGATTTATTGCAAGAAGTGAGAGCAATGCGCGGCGAACTTTTAAAAAAAATTGTCAAAAATCCCGAAGGGGAAGTTTGGTGTATTTCTAAACATCTTTTAGCTGCTTCAATGAGATTAATGGAAGTCGGAACAAAACAGAATAAATTAGGCAAAAAAAACGAAGCATATGATCTTTTTAATAAAGCCTACAATCTTTATTCTCTTTTTTGGGGATTAAATATGAATTTAATTAATGCAGAAAATATTAAAAAAATAGACGATAACGCGCTCAACGTACACGATACAGAAGGGAATGGATTTATGGGAAAACTTGGTGGATTAGTCAAAAAAGTACTTAATTGTTGTAGAGAGTAATTAAAGACAGGGGGGTTATTTTGCATTTTGATTTTTACATTTTTATTTTTTTATGCGCGATCCATTTTCTTTTTATAAAAAAAATAAACTTCTTAATAAAAAAAATCTTACAAATTATTCAAAAATAACAGAACGACAAGACAACGAAGCGCCGTTTTTTCAAAAAGAAACAAAAGAACGTTTAAAATTAATTTTAAATTCTAAAAAAATAAATTGTTTTTTTTTAATTTTATTTTTAGGATTATTAATCCTGTGTGGTAGAATATTTTTTCTTCAATTTATCAAAGGCATTTCCTATCAAAAATTAGCCGAAGAAAATAGAATTAGAATTCAAACGATCTCTCCCAATCGTGGGGTTATTTACGATCGATTTGGAAAATTATTAGCTCGAAATGTTCCAAATTTTTCTTTATTTCTTACCCCAGCCGATCTGCCTAAAGAAAAAAAACAATTAGATGAACTTATTATTCAAACAGCTAAAATTATTAATCAAGAGACTAATTATTTAAAAAAATTAATTAGCGATTCCGAACCCTATTCCTTTGAACCAATTTTAATTCAAGAAAATCTTACTTATGAACAAATTATTCTTTTAAAAATAAATCCATTGCCCGGTATAAATTTAGTTGAACAAACAAAACGGCAATATTTAACTGGAGAATTTACATCGCATGTTTTGGGATATTTGGGGAAAATAAATCCAATTGAAAAAGAAAAAAATCCTGAATATTTATTAACTGATTACATTGGAAAAACCGGACTTGAATTTTTTTATGAAAAAACACTTCGTGGAATTCCTGGAAAAAAACAAATAGAAGTTAATTCTTTTGGCAAGGAGGAAAGAATTATCGTTCAAAAACCCAGCCAAGCCGGAAACAATCTTGTTTTATCTTTAGACTTAGAACTCCAAAAAAAAATTTACCAAGTTTTGTCAGATACTTTAAAAAAAGTTAAACAAAAAAAAGCAACGGCAATTGCCATAGATCCCATGTCTGGAAAAATTTTAGCTATGATTAGTATTCCAAGTTTTGATAATAATTTTTTTTCGCAAAATATCTCTCAAGAAGATTATCAAAAATTGATTAATGATCAAAATAAACCTTTTTTAAATAGGGCTATTTCTGGAAAATATCCTCCTGGCTCCACAATCAAATTAATTATGGCTTTGGCCGGATTGGAAGAAAATATAATTAATCAAAATACGATAATTTATGACAAAGGAGTGATTGGAATTCCTCACCAATATGATCCTAAAATCACCTATTATTTTCACGGTTGGCAAAAAAGTGGACTTGGCCCGATGAATGTTATTAAAGCCATTGCTAAATCTTCGGATATATTTTTTTATACTTTAGGTGGAGGATATAAAAATTTTAAAGGACTTGGAATAGAAAAAATTATTGAATATTTTAAAAAATTTAATTTAGATAATTTATCCGGCATAGATTTACCTAATGAAACGAAAGGTTTTATTCCAACCCCTGAATGGAAAGAAAAAAACAAAAATGAACAATGGTATTTAGGAAACACCTATCATTTATCAATTGGCCAAGGGGATCTTTTGACCACCCCACTTCAAGTCGCTCTTTGGACAGCGATGATTGCCAATAAAGGAACAATTTATCAACCTCAAATAGTAGATAAAATTGTTGATTCGAAAGGATCTTTAATTCAAGAAAATTCTTCAAAAATAATAAAAGAAAATTTTATTAAAATAAAAAATATTGAAATAGTTCAAAAAGGCATGAGAGAGGCAGTGGAGTATGGCGAGACTAAATTTTTTGCTAATTTACCAATAAAAATCGCTGGAAAAACAGGCACAGCTCAAAATTTTGGCAATAAAAATTCTAATGCTTGGTTTACTGTTTACGCTCCAGTTAAAAATCCTGAAATTGTTTTAACTATTTTAATAGAAGAGGGTGGATGGGGATCACTAGTAGCAGTTCCACCCGCTGAAGAAATTTTAGAATGGTGGGTAAAAAATAGACAGACAAATAAACAATAACTAAACTTTAGCAAAGTTTATTAATTTCTCTTAAAAAATAAATTTTTTAAGAGAAATTTTTTTGGCTAAAATAAAAGAATTTTATAATATTGTTCAAAATTTTTGCCAAAATTTTATAATAATTTTAACATCTAATAAAATTGTAAAATTGTTTTGCTTATGTTATTATAAGCTTAATAACATAAGTAAAATAATTTTTAATTTTCAAATAAAATTTTTATCTATGCATATTTCTTTATCTCCGGAAATAATTTTTTATCTTGGAAAATTTCCAATCACAAATACTTTGCTTACTTGTTGGGCAGTGATGATTATTCTAATAATCATTGTTTTTTTAGTTTCAAAAAAAATACAACTTATCCCAAGGGGTTTGCAAAATGTAACAGAAATAATAATTGAAAATATTTTAAACTTAATTCAAAATATTACGAACGACAAAAAACAAACAGAAAAATTTTTTCCTTTAGTTGCAACTATTTTTATTTTTGTTTTATCGGCAAATTGGTTAGGAATTTTTCCTGGAATTGGCACTATTGGATTTAAAGAAAATGAAACTTTTATTCCTCTTTTTCGTTCGGTTTATTCAGATTTAAATATGACAATCGCTCTAGCTTTAATATCTGTATTTGCATGCCAATTTTTTGGAATTATTGCTTGTGGATTTTTAAAATATACTGGAAAATTTATAAACCTTAAAAACCCGATAGCGTTTTTTGTTGGAATTTTAGAATTAATTTCCGAGATATCAAAATTAATTTCTTTTTCCTTTCGGTTATTTGGAAATGTTTTTGCCGGAGAAGTTCTATTAGTTGTTATGGCTTTTTTAATCCCATTTGTTATTCCATTGCCATTTATGGCCTTAGAATTATTTGTTGGTTTTGTTCAAGCTTTAGTTTTTGCCATGCTCACTCTTGTGTTTTTGAAAATGGCAACCACTGTCCACGAAGAACACTAAAATTTTAAGTACCAATTTTAATAAATCCCTTTAAATCAAAAAAATAAAATTTATTAAATCTTAAATTAAATTAAAAACAAATATCTAAATAAAACCAAATCCAAAATTTCTAAAAACAAAATTTTAGATAGACCAATAATTATTAAATTTAAAAATTAAATCATTGAAAATTTCACAAATTTTCTTAAATTTTATTTATTTTATCTTAATTAATCCACGTTTTATTTTACAGACGTGGGAAAAGGAAATTAAATTATGATAGAACCTACTACATTAGACCTTAAATCAATTGCCGCCGCAATTGCAATTGGCGTTGGAGCAATTGGACCTGGAATTGGAATTGGACTTTTAGCCGCAAAAGCCATGGAAGCGATTGGGAGAAATCCAGAGGCAGCTGGAAAAATTCAAGCAGCTATGATTTTAGCTATCGCTTTTACTGAAGCAATTGCTATTTACGCCTTAATTGTCGCATTAATTATTAAATTTATATAAAAATAATTAACAATAAAAATAATTAACAATAAAAATAATTAAC
>JAGVFS010000035.1 GCA_020057535.1 Patescibacteria group bacterium | reverse complement strand
ATAATTCATAATTCATAATTCATAATTCATAATTCATAATTCATAATTCATAATTCATAATTCATAATTCATAATTCATAATTCATAATTCATAATTTTATGTTATCATAAAAATAATTTAAAAACAATTTTATTATCCACAAAACATAAAACAATTTTTAATATTTTGTTTTTTATTTTGACTTTTGATATTTATATTTTAATTTTTTATGTCCATCCACTCAAAAAAGATCGTTGTTGGCATGTCGGGCGGAGTTGATTCTTCAATGGCTTTGGTTTTACTTAAAGAACAAGGTTGGCAACCAATTGGAATTTCTTTAAAATACGCCACTTGGAAAAGTCAATGCTTAAATCAATGTTTAAAAAACAAATCTCAAAACATTGAAAATATTTGTTGCGACACAGAATCTTTTAAAATTGCTCAAGATGTTTGCAAAAAATTAAATGTTCCTTATTACATTGTTGATGTTAGTAAAAATTTTCAAGAAAAAGTGATTAATTATTTTGTTTCAGAATTAAAAAATTTTAAAACTCCCAACCCTTGTGTCATTTGCAATCGCTATCTTAAATTTCAAAAACTTTTTGAATTCGCTAAAAAACATAAAATAAAATATGTCGCCACCGGACACTACGCCAGAATTCGTCGAAAAATTCTAAATTCTAAATTACAAATTCCAAATAAATTTAAAAAAACAAAAAATAAAATTCAAAACATAAAATACGAACTATTAACAGCAAAAGATAAAAAAAAAGATCAAACTTATTCACTATCTTTTTTACCTCAAAAATGGCTAAAATACATCGTTTTCCCCTTAGGGGATTATACAAAAACAGAGGTGTATAAAATGGCCGAACAAAAAGGTTTTAAAATTTTTCTTAAAAAAAAACAAAGTCAAGATTTTTGTTTTGTACCTAATAAATTAATGAAGGATTTTTTAAAGCAAGAAATAGGAGAAAAACATGGATTAATAAAAGACACAGAAGGGAAAATTTTAGGAAAACATCAAGGTCTTCATTTTTATACAATAGGACAAAGAAAAGGTATTAAACTTTCAGGCGGACCGTATTTTGTTATGAAAATGGATATTCCGAATAATATTTTAATTGTCACTAAAGATGAAAAAAAACTTTATCGCAAAGAAATTTCACTTTCTCCTTTTCATTTTATTTCCAACCAATTTTACGAGTCTAAACATAGTAAAACTCGTAAAATTTATAAACTTCGCGTTAAAGCAAAAATTCGTTATCGTCAATCTTCAGATTCGGCTATTTTTATTTTGCTTTCTTCTAAAAAAGCAAAAATAATTTTTAATAAACCACAAAGAGCGATCACGCCAGGACAATTTGTTGTTTTTTACAAAAGAAATGTTTGTTTAGGTGGAGGAAAAATAATAAACAATAATTAATTTGAATTTAAATAGAGAGAAAAAGGATTTTTTGTTTTATTTAAATTTTCTGGGAAATTAATATTTTTTTTTGTTTGTAACTCTTGAATTATTTTATTAAATAAAGAACTATCAATAGTTTCTTTAATTATTTCTTTTTGTAAAACACTAACTTTATACGCTTGAATAAAAGATTGATAAAAATTTTTATACAAAAATACAAATAACCAGCTCAAAAGAGCTATTATTATTATAATAATAATAAAAGAAAATATTTTAGACAAAAATATTTTGCGCATTTGTTTATACTATAAATTACAAAATGTAATTTAAATTAAAATAAATTATCCTTTAAAAAATCTTTTTCTTTTTGATAGATTTCTCCAAATAAAATAGCTTTAATTTTCCCAAAATTTTTTTTATTATTTTTTTCTTTTTGAAAATAAGCATCAAGAAAAGAAAAAGAAATTAGGTCTTCTGTTTGTGTTTTTAATACAACATCTTTTATTAAAATTTTATTGATATTGATATAATAATCAAGTTTTTCTAAATCAATTAAATATTTTAAAAAATCAAAATATTCACCCTCCAAATCAAACTGTAAAACAATAACTTCAGAGGATTCTATAGGAAGTAAATTAAGGTCAAGTTTAAGATTATGTTTTTGAGCTATTTTTTCTAAAAAAGTAAAAAATTCTATTTTTTTATCCTCGGTTAAATAAATAGAATTTAATTGTGGAAAATAAGGTTCAATTTTTAAAAAATTTTGACGAATTTTCTTAATTCTTCTTACTTTTTGAAATTTTACTTCTAAATCTTTTTGTTCTTGATAAATATATTCATTTAATTTTTTAATTTCGCGAACTGTTGGAATAATAATATAAAACAAAATCAACGAAATTGAAATAAAAAATACTATAAAAATTATTATTATTTTGTTTATTATAGACATATTAAAAACGAAATAAAAAAATCAAAAACAACAAATGATAAATCAGATCCAAAAGGCTAAAAATAATTATTAAACAAGATGCTTATACTCTTTGAAGAGAATAATTTAATTTGGATTTTAAAAATTTTATATTTTTCATTGAGTCATTGTAATATTATTTAGATTAATTTATTTTTTTATTGTTTTAATGTTTTTTTTCTTATTTTCTTACTTTTTTACTTTTTGTGTTTTATATTTTAATGTTTTTTTGTTTTAATTGTTCTTCTAATTTTTCCATGTCTAATTTAACTTTGAGTTGAAAATTAATATCTTTTTTAGAAATTAAATTTAAAAAAGGAAATTCAACTTGAGAAAAAGCTGAATAATTTTTCAAATTTTCTTGAAATTTCAATAACGCTTCTCTAGTTTTAGCTATAGCAATAATTTGTATTTCAATAGAATCGTTAATATTTTTAAAAGAATAAATTTTTATATCTTGTGGAATTACCTGATTAAAATAGATTAATATTTTTGACCAAGGAATAAATTTTTTTTGAATATTATTTATTTCTCCAAAGCCTTGGTTTATCATTTTAATTTTTTGATTGGGGTTTTGATGATTATTTTTTAAAACAAAAATTCTTTCGTTTATTGTTTTAATAAAGTTAGCTTGTAAAATACATTTTGCGCACAATAAAAATATAGCAACCAAAACGCTGAATAAAAAAACGATTGCAAAAAAAGTTTTAATAATTTGATAAAATTGTTTTATTATTAATTCTCTTTTTGTTTTAGGAGAAATTAAATTAAGAGTAAAATTCATAAAACATTAAAACAGAAAAATAAATAGTTTTTATTGTTCTTCTGCCTCCATAATTCCTCTTAAAGCTAAACCTAAAGCCGTAGCAAAAGAAGCAAATTTATCTTCAGAAAATGGACAACTTTTTATTTTTTTAGAAAATAAAGGCCAAAAGAAAAAATCGCTAATTAATGATTTCCATGTCGCTTTTTTATGATTAAAGCATTGAGATTTAAAAATCCAAGGTATTTCTCTTTTAACTTCTAATCCTAATTGCTTTGATAAACAAACATCAAGTTCTATTAAATTAGACCCTCCTCCACATAAAATCATTTCCTTAAAAGTCCCATGAAAAGAAAAATAAGTTTTATAAAATATTAAAATTCTTTTTATTTCTTCTAATAATTCAAAAAAATATTCCTCTAATATTTCTTTTATAATGCCTTCACATTTTTTTTCATCAAATCCACATATTTTTTTCGCTTTTTCGGCTTGTGCTAAAGTTATTTCTAATTTTTCCGCTATTTTTTGCGTTATTTTTTCCCCTGAAAGAGATATTGAAATAGAAAATTGAATTGTTCTATTATTATAAATAATTAAAGAACTACGACTTGCTCCTAAATCTAAAATAATTCGCGGTATATCATTTTTTTCTTGAATTAAATTATTAACTATTGCGCAAGCTTCTATTTCAAAAACTTGCGGAGTAAGCCCGGCTTTTTTTAAAATATCTGTATAAGAATCAACTATATTTTTAGGCGCCGCTCCAACCAAAATTTGAATTTTTTTTTCATTATTTTTAGTTATTTTTTTAATAATTTGCCAATCAAAATATATCTCTTCGTTAGTCAAAGGAATGTGTCGACTAATTTCTTCTTTGATTACCTTTTTAAGTTTTTTATTTTCTACTTGAGAAATTTCAATTAATTTAATAAAAGTTTTAGTTTCGGGCAAAGAAACTACAACATTAGACGTTAATATTTTATTTCCTAAAGAAGTTTTAATTGTTTTTTGAATTAATTCAATAACTCCTTCAGGATTTTTAATTACACCAGAAACAATATATCCAGCTGGAACGGACATTTCATTAGAAGCATATAGCTTTATCTCATTTTTAAATTTTTGTAATTGAATTAATTTCAATGACAAATCGCTAATATCTAACCCAAAAGCAGGTTGTAAAGAAAAAAGATTAAACATAAAACAATAAAATATTAAAATAAATTTTTTTTAAATTTATTTTATTCTTCATTCCACGACAAAACTTCAAATTCATCTTTTTTTGGAAAATATGGAGGAGGGGCATAAATTAAATTTGAATCATAGATTGTATAAGTATTTTTATATCCAGAAACAACAACACCCTCATTACCCCAAGACCATGTCCATATTTTATTAGAAATAACACTACCAAAAGTAGTTATTTGATTTTTAATACTTGATCCACCTGGCCAATAATAATAAACTTGCGTTGCCCCGTATTGTGCTAAAAGAACCCCATTAATCTCTAAATTATCTGGAGAAAATTTAGGAATAACAATGTCTTTTTGGGCGATAATTCCGATTGAATCTGATCCATCTTTTTGATTATAAATTAAATTTCCATTAATAATAGCTGATTTATGAGTCGCTACATTCTCAGGAAAAGTCCCCACTCCGATTGTAATCCTGCCTTCAATTATTCCATTAATCCATGTTGTGTCTTCCACAAAAATTAAACCATTTGCCGGAATAGAATAATTTTGAAGGAAAGTTTTTGTTTTTATATCAACCGAACCATATGTCTGACCACTATAAGTAGTGGTATACCAATAAGGAGAAGTAAGTTTAGTTATTTTATAAACATCAAAAGTGCCATTAGATTTAAAATAAAGATGATATCCATAGGAGCCAGAAGGACCTAAATAAATTCCTTGATCTTGAGCGCTTGTTCTAATTTTTGATAAATCAACAGTAATAATATTAAAATCAACAGCAGGCAAAGGAAATTTCCAAAAAGTTTGAGGTCCACCCACTCCCCAAATCCCAGGCTTTGTTTCATTATTACATCCATAACTCGGCGTACAAATATAAGTTTCTTTAGCTGAACTAATAATAGAATCGCAAGTTCCATCAAGTCGAATGCCTCCGTTTGAATGCATTTTCCCTTTTATATTCTCTGTATCTCCAAACCATACACTATTATTAACCAAAAAACTGTATTCCGCATAAGAAGGAATGCCAACTCGAGAAATAATTTTTCTTTTTAAATTTGGATTTGAATTTGTATAACCAGTGGATTTAATTGTAGTTACTGTTGAACCAGAAGAAGGAGGATCGATTTCTAAAGAAAATTGACCTAAAATATTGCCATTTATATCTTTATAATCATGAACATATGGGCCAGATTTTCCTGTACCGTCTTGATAATCTTCTCCGGCATGAGCTAAGTGCCAACGATAATATTCAATTCCTGCTTCGGAAATTTGAAAAGATAATTCTTTTTCCATAGCTTGATTAGTTGTTTTTATTTGTATTGTTCCCCATTGTAGAATAATCATTCCAAAAATTGTCAAAATAGTTATGAAAATAATAACCAAAATAAGACTAGCACCTTTTTGAAACTTTTTAAATAAATTAAACACGTTTAGATAGATTAAAAAAATAAAAATAATTTTTTTAAAATTTATTACAACTAACTTTAGTTTATTAACTATAAAAATACAAATATCAAAAATTAAAATAATAAATAAACAACTAAACACAAAATTATTTTTTTTATTTCCTTATAATTCTGCATTCTTAATTTTTAATTCTGCATTCTATACATTCTGCATTCT
>JAGVFS010000013.1 GCA_020057535.1 Patescibacteria group bacterium | reverse complement strand
TGGGGTGTTTTTATTAATTAATTAATTTGACAAAAAGGCTAAAATATGCGATATTTATCGCATGGAAAAGCCTTATATAAAAAAGAATCTTTATGAAATAAAACAGTTTGTCATTTTTGTTATTTTTTTAAGCGCGGCAATTTTTATTATTGCTTCTTTAAAATCAATTATTCAGAATGAAGGAATTATTTTATTTTTTTTAACTACTTTTTTAGTTTTTATTTCTTTTCCTCAGTTTTTTTTAGGGATTAAATATTTTTTTAAAGATAAAACAGCAAATATTGACACATTGGTTGGAGTGGTTATTTTAACCACTTATTTTTATAGTGTCGTAGCTGTTTTTTTTATTGTTGATTTTGAAAATTATTTTGGCACAACAGCCCTAATTATTTTGTTTATGATTTTATTGAAATATATAAAATCTAAAGCAAAGGTTAAAAAAGGAAAAATAATTGAAAAACTAAAAAACGTTATTTCTGAAAAAGTTAGAGTAATTAGAGAAAATCAAGAAATATTTATTCCTAGAATCGCGTTAAAAAATATTGATACAGTGGTTATTTATCCAAACGAAATAATTCCAGTTGACGGAATAGTTATTGAAGGGGTTTCATGTGTAGACGAGTCTTTAATGAGTGGAGAAAATTTTTTTAAAGAAAAAGAATTTGACGATCTAGTAATAAGCGGAACGACTAATAAATATGGAGTTTTAAAAATTAGGCCAACTAGAATAGGGGACGATTCCACCCTTTCTCAAATTATAAATTTAGTTAGAAAATCTATAGAAGAGAAACCAGCGCTTCAAAGTTTTGAGAGCCGGTTTGCTGTGTATATTTTTCCGGTGATAATAGTAATTTCTTTGTTAAGTTTTTTATTGTGGTTTTTTTCAATTGAAAAATCATTTTTATTTTCTTTTGCCATTTTAATTTCTGTTTTAATTTTGATTTGTTCTCCAGCTTTAGGATTTGCCGCTCAACTCCCCTTTATTATAAGTTCTTATTTAATCAAAAAAAGAGGAATTTTTATTAAAGATAAAAGAATTATAGAAACACTTAATAATTTAGAGACAATTATTTTTACAAAAACCGGGGTAATAACATTTGGCAAACCTAGAGTAACAGAAATAATTCCAAATTTTAATTTACAAAACCCATATTCAAAAAGAGAAATTTTGCAAATAATTGCCAGTCTAGAACAAAAATCAATGCGACCGTTAGCTCAAACAATTCTTTCTTTAGTTAGAAATGAAAATATTCATTTTTTAGAATGTAAAGAATTTAAATCGCGTAGAGGGTTTGGAGTGGAGGGGATGGTTGATAACAAAAAAGCCCTTTTTGGAAATCAGATGTTAATGAAAGAACATGGATTAGATTGTTCAAATTTTAATAAAAAAATAGAAGAATTAGAAATGGAAACAAGAACGGTTGTAATTGTCGCTTATGACAATCAAATTATTGGTTTAATTGGCATTTGTGACGCCTTAAAAGAAAAAGCCAGGAAAACGATTGAAGATTTAAAAAAAATGAATCAGCAAATAATTTTAGTTTCTGGAGATACATATAGAGCGACAAGAGCGGTTGCTACAGCATTAAACATAGAAAATGTTTTAGCTCAAGTTTTACCAGACGAAAAAGGGGAAGAAATAGAAAAACTTCAAATGAGTAAAAAAATAGTCGCTTTAATTGGAAATGGAATTAGCGACGCTCCAGCCTTAGCTCAAGCTGATGTTGGAATTATTTTAGGAAAAACCTCAGAAATAACAAAAGAAATATCGGATATTATTTTGTTTAACAACGATCTTACAGAGATTCCTTGGGTTATAAAAATTTCTAAGAAAATTTTAAGAAAGGCAAAACAAAATATATTTTTAGCCCTTTTTTGTAGCGTTTTATGTCTACCAATAGCCACAGGTCTTTTTTATTTTTCAGCCGGAATTCTTTTAACCCCCCTAATTATAAACATCTCGATAATTTTAGGAATGTTATTAGTAATAGTAAATTCATGTTTATTGTTTTTTGATAAAGAATTGAATAAATTATAAATTATAAATTTTCAATTTTTATGTTTGTTTCAAAACAAGATTATATTAAATATCGTTTTTTAGAAATTATTCCAGGTGCGTTAATATGGTTAATATTTTTTGCAACAATTATAATTTCTTTCGTTAAACCCATTTGGGCTATTTATTTTATTATTGTTTTTGATTTATATTGGCTTTTTAGAATTATTTATTTTTTAGTTTTTGTTTTTATTTCTTGGCGGCAATTTCGAAAAAATATAAAAATTAATTGGTTAGAAAAAGTTAAATTAATTCCTAATTGGGAAAAAATTTATCATCTTGTTCTTTTTCCAACTTACAAAGAGGGGATTGAAATTCTTAAAGCTACTTTTGAAAATTTTGTTAAAACAAATTATCCATTAGATAAATTTATAGTTATTTTAGCTGGCGAAGAAAGAGATAAAGAAAATTTTTTAAAAAATGCGGAAATAATTAAAAAAGAATTTGGAGATAAATTTTATAAATTTTTAATTACTTTACATCCTCAAAATTTACCAGGAGATCTTGCTGGCAAAGGATCAAATGTTGCTTGGGCTGGAAAAAAAGCAAAAGAATTTATTGATCAAGAAAAAATTTCTTATGAAAATGTTATTATTTCTTCTTTTGATTTAGATACGTGTCCGTATCCTCAATATTTTTCTTGTTTGAGTTATAAATATTTAACTCATCCAAATCCAACTCGTGTTAGTTATCAGCCATTAATTTTATTTCATAATAATATTTGGGATGCCCCTAGTTTAGCAAGAATAGTGGCAAATAGTACTTCTTTTTGGCTTTTAACTGAGTTGGCAAAACCGGAAAAACTAATTACTTTTTCTTCTCATAGTATGAGTTTTAAATCTTTGGTCGATGTTGGTTTTTGGCAAAGAGATATAGTTAGTGAAGATTCAAGAATATTTTTGCAAATGATAGCTCATTATCAAGGGAATTATTCGATTATTCCAATATATATTCCAGTTTCCATGGATGCGATTTTAGAAAGGACGTTTTGGCGAAGCATGATTGGTATTTATAAACAACAACGTCGTTGGGCTTATGGCGTTGAAAATTTTCCATTTATGGTTTGGTATTTTAAAAAAAATCAAGTGCCATTTTTAAAAAGAATTCGTTTTTATTGGAATCAATTAGAGGGAAGTTTTTTTTGGGCTGTCGCGCCAATTTTAATTTTTATTTTAGGTTGGTTGCCTTTATTAATCGTTGCCAATCAACAAGGAATTAAAATTACTGTAACACAAACAGCTCCTCATATTTTAGAAATAATAATGAATATTTGCATGATCGGATTATTTATAATAAGTATTTTAAGTACAATAATTCTCCCTCCTTGTCCGCAAAGATATAAAAAAACAAAATGGTTATTAATGTTTTTACAATGGGTTTTTTTACCGTTTGTTCTAATTATTTTTAGCGCCATTCCAGCCATTGACGCTCAAACTCGTTTAATAACAGGAAGACCTTTTGGTTTTGATGTTACAAAAAAAATGAGGAAAAAATAAAATAATCAACAATAAAATATAAAATAAATTAACCTAATTGCCTTTTTGTTTTTAGATTAACCTGAATAATGCCGTAATGTATTTAAATAATTAAATCACAAATTTAATTTAAATTTAAAGTTAAAGCGCGTGTCCTTTTAAGAATTCTTGAGAGGACATTCTTTTTTTCCCTTCAAGTTGCAGTTCTTTAATAATTAAAATTCCATGATTACATTTTATCGCCAATTTATTATTTTCAGTCGTAAAAAATTCACCAATTTTAAATTTATGGAAATTCGTGGTAAATTCATTTGGGTTTATAATTTTAGTTTTGAAAATTTTTAATTTTTTTCCTTTGAATTTTGTAAAATTTCCTGGCCAAGGAGAGAAGGCGCGAATTTGATTTTGAATTTCTTGAGCTGATTTTATCCAATCAATTTTTCCATCCTCTCTTTTTAAAATTTTTGTATAACTCGTTTTTGATTCATCTTGCTCAATTAACGATGAATTATTAGAAATAAATTGCGAATCAATTAAATCAATTTTGCCGATAGTTAAATTTTTTTGATATTTCTCTTGCCATAAATTTAATATTTTTTTTGTTTCTTGAATATATTTTGGCAAAATTTCTACAAGGAGTTTAGCTCCTAAATTGGCTAATTTATCATGTAAAATTTTACTGTCGTAATAATTTTTTATTTTACATTTTGTAGTTTGTACTATTTTTCCAGTATCCATTTTTGTGTCCATAAGAATAATAGTTACGCCTGTTTCTTTGTCGTTATTTAAAATCGCAAATTGAATTGGCGAAGCTCCGCGATATTTTGGGAGTAGAGAAGCGTGAATATTTAAACAACAAAATTTTGGAATTTCTAAAATTTCTTTCGGTAGGATTTGACCATAAGCGGCAACAATAATTAAATCTGGTCGCGCTTTTCTTATTATCTCTATATTTTTTTTATCTTTAATATTTTCTGGTTGGAATAAAGGAATTTTATGTTTTAAAGCAATTTGTTTTATTGGCGAGGCGCGCAATATTTGATCCCGACCAACTAATTTATCTGGTTGCGTAATTATATTTGTAATATTAAAAATAGAATTTTTAATAAGAGATTCTAAAGTTGGAGTGGCAAAATCAGAAGTGCCGATGAATATGATATTTAATATTTGATAATTAATATTTGACATAATTATACAAAAAAAGTAATAGATAGAAATACAAAAATTAAAATGTAAAATAGGCAATTTAAAGTTTAAAATAATCTTTCAATTTGCGATAAAATTTTAAATTTATTTTGAATTAAATTGTCTGTTTTGCATTTTTTGTTTTACGCTTTGTATTTTTTTATTTTATCAATAAATAATATTCCGTCTAAATGATCCACTTCATGTTGGATAATTCGAGCGAATAGATTTTCAGCTTTAAATTTTATTTTTTTTCCATTTTTATCCAAAGCCTTAACTGTGATTTTTTTTGATCTTTTCACTGAGCCAAAAAATCCCGGAATAGAAAGGCACCCTTCTTCGCTAATTTCTTTTTTCCAAGATTTATTGGTGATTTTAGGATTAATTAAAATTAAAATTTTTTTATTTAAATTATAAAAACTATTTTGAAACATATTATCATAAGTATTAATGTGGACATAAGTGTTATTATAGATACGAACTAAAATTAATTTTATACTTTCTCCAATTTGTGGCGCGGCTAAACCAATCCCTTTTGTTTTTTCTAATGCGTCAATCATATTTTTAATTAATTTTTGAATTTCTTCGTTTTTTATATCTTGTTTTTTAATCTTTTTTGTTTTTTGTCTTAAAATTGGATTTGGATGTTGTAAAATTTTTAGAGACATAAAAAATATAAAAATTAAAATAAAAAATAATAATGCAATTTAAAATGAAATATTGAATAAAGTTCAGAAGCTAAAATTAAAAGTTATAATTCAAAGTATTTCTATCGGATCCACATCAATAATCCAATTTTCGTCAAGATTTTTTAAAATTTGCTCTAACTCATTGTTGATTGTTGATTGCTGATTGTTAATTATTTTAAGAATAATTTGTTTTCTGTATTTTTCTCTAACTTTTGGAATTATTGGAAGCATTTGATAGAAAATTAAATCTTTTATCAATTTTAATCTGCTGGCTAATTCATTTGTTTTTTCTTCTACTTTTTTTAAATCAGAATTTTGATAAATTAATTTAATTAATTTACAAAATGGTGGATAATTAAATTTCTCTCGCATTTTAATTTCGCGTTCATAAAAAAAATCATAATCCTGTTTAGATAGGGCTTGAATTACATAATTTTCCGGAGAATGTGTTTGAATTAAAATTTTTATTTGTTTATTTGTTATTGATTGATTGTTTGCCCAATTAATAATTTTAGAAAGTTGTTGAAAAGTTTTTTCAAAAGAACGAAAATCTGGACGATAAAGTAAAGAATCAGCAGAAATAATTCCAATTAAATTAAAAATTAATTTATTGGCTAGTGAATTAAATAATTTAAAAAAGAATTGTGTTCCAATAACAATATCATAGTTTGTAATTTGTGATTCATGATTTAAAATTCGTAATTTATAATTTATATTTTCTGCGTCTTTGTCAATTCTTATCACTTTGGCTGTTGGGAATAATTTTTTAATTTCTTTTTCAACCCTTTGTATTCCAATTCCAGAAGTTTTTATATTTACTCCGTTGCATTGAGGACATTTTGTTGGGATATTTTGTGTAAACCCTGTTAAATTCCGCGAAGCAGAAATTTCGTCAAAAACAGAATTATTTAACAAAGCAAAATTGCAATGATAACAAATTAGTTTGTAGCTTGTAGTTTGTGGTTTGTAGCTTGAATTGAAGGGTAAATTGCAATTTGGACATTTAAATAAATATCCGCAATCTTGACATTTTATTGTTGTTCCAGCCCCGCGACGATTAAGAAATAAAAATATTTTTTGTTTCTTTTTTAAATTTTGTTTAATTATTTCTTCTAAATTGTCGCTAATTAATGAATAATTATTTTTACGCCATTCATCTTGCATATTAATAATTTTAATATTAGCTTCATTAGCTTCTGTTGTGTTGTATAGCGATTTTATTCTCAATTTTAATGATTGAGATGATAAAAAATACGTCTCCATGTGTGGCGTTTGACTGGAAAAAATTAATTTAGTTTTAGTTAGTTCGCTAAGTTTTTTGGCTAATTCTTGAACATTATAACGAGGATTTTGTTCTGATTTGTATTCTGTTAAAACTTCTTCATTGTCTACAATAATTAAATTTAGATTTTTAATTGGAGCAAAAATAGCTAAACGCGTTCCTAAAATAATTTTAATTTTTTGATTATATATTTTTTGCCATTCTTGCCAAAAAAGAATTTTAGAAAGTTTATTGTGTAAGATAGCGATTTGATTTGGAAAATAATAATTTAAATATTTATAAATTTCCTGAATATCCGTGATTTGCGGAACAATAATAAGAATTTGTTTTGTTGAATTTTTGTTTGTTAATTGTTTAATAATTTTTATATAAATAGTTAATTTTTCTTTCCAATTTTTATAGTATAACAAAGTTTGCGTGTTTTTTTGTTCATAAATCAATTCATGAATTATTTTTTTTATTCTTGGTACGGATTCTCTAGAAATCGTTAAATTTTTGGCAGTTTCATAAGTTAGTCCGTGAAAGTGTTTTTGCATTTCATGCTTTGGAATTTCTGGAAGAATAATTTTAATAATTAAAGGTAAAGAGCTGTAATAATATTTTTTTATCCATTTTGCTAATTTAATCAGATGTTCTGGTAAAATTATTTTTGGTTCAATAATTTTATTAATTTCTTTTAATTTTGTCCTGTTAAATAATTTTGTTTTTGACGAAATTTCTGCTTCGCGGGATTTAATAAAGTTGTATTTATTTTGTGTTTTATTTGTTATTTCTATAACAATGCCTTTTATTTTCTGATTATGAAATAGAATTTCTACAATTTGATTAATTTTAATTTTGTTCTCAAGTTTTTTTGGGATTAAATAATCAAAATAATTTAATTGTCGAGGAAGGCGAATGGCGGGGATAATCGAAGCGATTAATTGCTGTTCATTATTTAAAAATTGAGTTTTAATACTTTCAAAAGTAATGTTTATTTTATCGAGAATTTCTTTTTCTAATTTTATAATTAAAGGTTTTAAAATTTTACTTTCTTTAATGTATTGAGGATTTTCTTGGATCATTTTATCCAATCTTTCATCTACTGAACAAATTGATTGATCAAAAATTTTATCCGCATAATAAACTATTTTTTCCTCCCATGTTTGCGGCGTGGTTTCTTTCTTAAAAAGAGATGTGATGGTGTGTTTTTTGACAATTTCAATAATTTTTTTAGAAAATCCTTCTTTGGTAAGAATTTTTGCGGATAATTCCCCATGTTTTTTATTTGTTAATTTATATATTATTTTATCTAAATCATGTAAAAGGCTGGCTTTTTCAATTAAATCTATGTCTATATTTATTCCTTTTTTTTTAAATTTTTTGGCTAAAAAAATAGCCACTTTCGTGACTCCTAAAATATGATTAATTATTTTTTCGGGTAATTTGTATTTTTTTAATAAAGACATGCATTTTTTTTGATTTTCATTTGACTTTTTCATGTTTAAATACTATCATAAATAGCGGTTGTTGACAAATTTGTTGACAATATTTTAATTAAAGTTATTATTATAAATAATATGACAAATAAACTTATTCAATATTTTAAAGATTCAAAAATTGAATTAAAAAAAGTTACATGGCCAACCAAAAAAGAAGCTATTAATCATACATTAAATGTAATTGGAATTAGTATTGCTTTAGCTATTTTTTTAGGTATTATTGATTATTTTTTAACAATAGCAGTAGAAAAACTGCTTTAATTTATTATTTGTTATTGGTTTTATGGCGAAACAAATATTACAAGAAGGTCGTCAATGGTATGTTTTACATACTTATTCTGGATATGAAGAAAAAGTCGCTTGTAATCTTAAACAAAGAATAGAATCTATGAACATGGAGGATAAAATTTTTAATATTTTAATTCCAACTGAAAAAAAATAAAATTTAAAGGTGGAAAAAGAAAAACCGTAATAGAAAAAATTTTTCCGGGATATATTTTAGTAGAAATGATTGTAACTGACGACTCATGGTATGTCGTTAGAAATACCCCTTCAGTTACAGGATTTATAGGTACAGGAATTACACCAACACCTATTTCCAAAGAAGAAATTGAATCTTTGCAAAAACGAATAAAAATAGAAGAACCAAAATATAAAATTGATGTCATAATAAACGATCCAATAAAAATTGCGGATGGACCGTTTAAAAATTTTGAAGGGAAAATTTTAGAAATAGATGAAACTCGTGGAAGAATTAAAGTTTCAATTTCTGTTTTTGGACGAGAAACCCCAATGGAATTGGATTTTTTGCAAATTAAAAAAATATAAAATAAAACTCAAAATAACAAAAGTCAAAATTTAAACATAAAACTAGATTCAGTCAATAAATTACATGAAGTTTGTGAAAATATTTATAAATTTAAATATAGGCTTTATTGCGTGTAGCTATTGATTTACGTGTGTTCTGTATATTAAATTATAAATTATGATAAAAAAATAAAATTATGATAAAAAAAAATACAATAAAAAAAATAAAAAAAGAAGAGACAGTGGAAGAAAAAATACCTTCTATTTTTGAGAATCGAAAATATGTTTATGCTATTGGTAGAAGAAAAAGAGCGACAGCTCAGGTGCGATATTATGAAAATGGAAAGGGGGAGATTATTGTAAATAATCAAGATTTTAAGAAATATTTTCCATTTTTTGTTTGGCAGAAAAATGTAACAGATCCATTAGAAAAAATTAACAAACTTAAAAAAGTTGACATTTCGGTTTTAGTTAGGGGAGGGGGAAAAAGCGGTCAATCGGAAAGTATAAGACACGGCATCGCTCGCATTTTGGTAAAAGTTGATCCAGAAAGTAAATTAATTTTAAAAAAATACGGATTTTTAACTCGTGATTCTCGTGAAAAAGAAAGAAAAAAACCAGGACTTAAAAAAGCCAGAAAAGCTCCACAGTGGGCAAAGAGGTAATAAAAGAGATAATATAAAATTTTATTTATTATTTTTATTTATTATTTTATTTTTTAATTTAAAATTTATAAATGTAAATAAAGAAGTGGGATTAAATAATAGGGAAATGGATAACGAAAAAAAGAACAAACAGTAGAGATTGAAAATACAGATGATTTTAAAAAGGCTATAGAAAATGGGCATTATAAAGAAGCAGAAGAGTGATTTAATGAAAATAAATTTAATTCAAAACGTGGCGCTGATCCAAAGCATGGTATTGAGTGGATAAGACTTGTAGAAAGAGAACTTGTTTATGCTTATTATAAAATAGGGGAATTTGGAAATGCAAAAAGAATAATTGAAGATTCTATAATCAAAGATGAGAAAATTAAAAATGACAGAATAAAAAAACTTGAGAAAGAATTTGGAAAAAAATATGATGATATTGTTATTAAAAATACAGAAGATATAAAATAAAATTATCATTTTGATTTATTTTAATTTTATATTTATGGATAATAAAAAAAATAACAAAGAAAATTTTTGGTCAATGTTATCTTTAGCTTGGGAATTAGGGTATTTAATTGCTTTGCCATTAATATTTTTTGCTTTAATCGGACGTTTTTTAGATAAATATTTTCACACTTCGCCGTGGTTATTTCTTTGTGGAATCTCAATGGCCATTATTATCTCAGTTTATATAGTTTATAAAAAAATAATTAAAATAATAAAATAGGCAAAATTAGATTTTAAATAATTTCATAGCATTTTGAGTTGTCGCTTGATCTATTTTTTTAAAATTTATTTGCTTAATCTCAGCGATTTTTTGAATTATATATTTTACATAGAGAGGTTCGTTGCGTTTTCCTCTAAATGGCTTTGGAGTTAAATACGGACAATCTGTATCTGTTAAGATTTTATCTAAAGGAATTTTTTTAATCACTTCTTTTATTTTTTCATTATCGCTAAATGTGATAATGCCGGTAAAAGAAATTAAAAAGTTTGAATACAAAAATTGTTCAGCTATTTTCCAATTTGCTTCAAAACAATGAATTACCCCTGTTAAATTAGGATATTTTTTTAAAATATCTAACATTTCTTCATATGCCTTCAATGGCCTTTCTTGGTTTCCGCGGCAGTGTAAAATTATTGGCAAATTAGATTTTTTTGCTAAATTTAATTGTTTTAAAAAAAGTGTTTTTTGTAGGTTTTGAGTTTTTATATCTGATATTCTATAATAATCTAATCCAATTTCTCCAATAGCTTTTACTTTAGAATCTTTGGCTATTTGTTGATATTTTTTTAAATTAAATTTTTCGTCGTTTATGTAAATTGGATGCAAACCAACTGTCGCGTATATTTTTTTATTAAAAAATTCGTGAGCAATTTTTATCGCTTTCTTGCTTGTTTCTAAATTTGAGCCAATATTAATTATTCCTTTTATCCCATTATTAAAACTACGCCCAATTATTTCGGCGTAATCTTTTTCAAAAGCGATAAAATTTAAATGACTATGAATGTCAAACATAAAGTAAGCAAAAATTTTGAGAGAGAAATTTTTGCAATTACTAATTTTCATTTTCTAATTCTATTTTAATAAAATTCAAAGTTCAAATTTGTTATTTATAGAACATTATACTAGTAAACAACTAACGCCAATACATTGTAATTCTTTTGGTAAAAAAGAAATTAATATTCCGGCTATTTTAATTAAAATTGAGGCAAGAGAAGAATTAATTAAAAATTGCTGAAAATGATTTCCAAATAAATATAAAATTACTCCTAAAATTAAAATTCCTTCAATTAAACTAAAAATTCCGCCAAGTAAACGATTAAATGTTTTTAGAAAAGGAATAATAGCGATAATATTAAAAATTTTATTAATAATATAAAAAATAAATCCGATTATTTGGCTAGTTAAAATAAGAATAAAAATAAAACAAACAATTTTGGCAATTTTTAAATTGCCTAAAAATAAAGACAAAGAAAAATTAGCTAATGTGTCATAATAAAGCATAGCCAAAAAAGTTCCAACAATAAGACCAATCAAGGCTCCAATGGCTTGAATAAATCCAAATCGAAATCCAGCCACTAAAAAACATAATAAAATAATGATGATAAAAATATCAAGTATGGGCATAAAATGAATGAATTATGAATTATGAATAATGAATAATGAATTATGA
>JAGVFS010000050.1 GCA_020057535.1 Patescibacteria group bacterium | reverse complement strand
GACACCAGTAAAATTACTTCCACAAAATATTATAGTAGTTGGCAATTAGCATTTTTTTTAATTAAAAAATTAATAAAAATTTACTATCTTAACCACAAAACAGTTATATTTAATATAATTAAATTTAATTTTGAAAATTTAAATATTTACAAAAATATATAAACAAAAAATTTTAAAATTTTAGAAAAAAATAAATATTAATTTTATTTACAAAATTAATTTCACAAAACTTCAATTAGTATGATTATTTTTCTATATAAATAACAATCGCGCGATTTTATCTTAATTATCTATCTGTGGCGTAACCGTGTATAGAAAAAATTTTTAATCAAAAATCCAAAACTTATTAATATTAAAATAATAGACATTATTTGCGGATATTTAATTTCTAAAATCATTAAAGTTGAATCTATTCTTAAAAATTCTAAAAAAAATCTTAAAATTGAATATAAAATTAAATAAATTAAAAAAATATTTCCGGTTCCGCGCATTTGCGGAATTTTTTTATACAAAAAAAGTAAAATTAACAAAATTAATAAACACCCAAGCGATTCGTATAAAAAAGTTGGATGAAAAAATTCAAAATTTTCATATCCATTAATTCTATTTTTGAAATCAATAGGAATTCCCCACAATAAATTAGTTGGCAATCCATAAAGTTCTTGATTAAAATAATTTCCCCATCGCCCAATCATTTGACCAAAAACAAAGGCCGGAGCAAAAATATCGATTAAAAAACGAAAATTTAATTCATCTCTCCCATTTTTAGAAAATGGGGTGATTGATTTATGTTTTTTACAATAAAAAAACAGAGTTATTAGCCCTGCGATTATTGCGCCATGAATAGCCATGCCACCTTGCCAAATTTTAAAAACATCCAAAGGATTTTGAAAAAAATATTCTAAATTTAATATTACATAATAAAATCGAGCTCCTAATAAACCAA
Source organism: Patescibacteria group bacterium (assembly GCA_020057535.1). GTDB lineage: Bacteria > Patescibacteriota > Patescibacteriia > UBA2591 > PGYQ01 > PGYQ01. Next base: position 2,555 of record JAGVFS010000050.1, on the reverse strand, counting down.
AAATAATTAACCAAAAAAATAAATTCCACAATAATTCTTTTTTTATCTGACAATTTCTATTAAGACTAAAAATTATCAGAATTCCTCCAATAATTCCAACCACATATCCCAAGCCATACCAATAAATATTTAATATTCCTAAATGAAAAAAAATCGGATCAGGATGATAATTATGTAAAAAATCAAAAATTAATGTCATTTATTAAAAATAAAAAATAAATTTTTGATGTAAAATTTATTTCATACATAATACTGCCTATTAGCGTTCAAGATTGATTCGAAAAATCAAATAACCTTAAAACTCGCTGGCTCTTCAATCTCGGTAGGAGGAACCTCAATTGATTCACCGCTAAATAGGCAGTATTATGTATAAAATATGTATTTTTTTAGCATAAAAAAAATTTCTTGTCAAGATAACAAGAAATTTTTTTATATAAATTTTATTTTGAATAATGTTCAACAATTAACCTTGTGTCAATATTTTGCGGCAAATCTTCTTTTTTGGGTTTGTTTAATATTTTAATTATATTTTCTTTGGCATTAAAAGAAAGCCATAGTGGAATGTCGTCCTTTTTTAATTTTTTATTTTCCTCTTCCCATTTTTTATTTTGTTTTCTAATTTTTATCACATCATTTATTTTTACTTCATAAGAAGGGATATTCGCTTTTTTATCATTTATTGAAAAATACCCGTGAGTTACTAATTGTCGCGCTTTATTTCGAGATTTAACTAATCCAATTCGATAAATCACATTATCTAATCGCATTTCTAAAGTTTTTAATAAAAGTTCACCAGTCTCTTTTTTCTTTTTTGCCGCTTTTTGAAAATAGTTTTTAAATTGTTTTTCTAAAATTCCATAAATTCGTTTAGCTTTTTGTTTCTCACAAAGCTGTTTCCCATATTCTGATAATTTTGCGCCTCTTTGTCGTTTAGCTCCATGAATTCCCGGAGGATAATTTTTTTTTATTAATGTACATTTAACTGAATCACAACGATCCCCTTTTAAAAAGAGTTTTTCTCCGATTCTCCTACATTGTTTACATTTTGGATTTAAATTTCTAGCCATAATAAATTAACTTTTAGAAAAAAATTAAAGAAATATTTTTTGAATTTTAAATTTATTTAGAAATTAAAAATTCCTTTTATTTCACAAAAAATTATACCCTTCTTGGTTTGCGACGACGACAACCGTTATGTGGAATTGGCGTTATATCTTTTATTGATAAAATAATCATTCCGTTAAAATTAATAGCTCTAATTGCCGCATCTCGACCAGCTCCAATCCCTTTAATAAAAACATTAACTTCTTTCATTTTTCTTTCTTCTTTAACTTTTGTAATTGCATCTTTAACAATTACTCCAGCAGCGTAAGAAGTTGATTTTTTTGGTCCTTTAAATTTCATTTTACCAGCTGAAGACCAAGCCAAAACATTGCCGTATAAATCCGTAATTGTTACAATTGTATTATTAAAACTTGCTTGAATATAAATCTGTCCTCTGGTTATATTTTTCAATATTTTATTTATTTTTGTCATACCTTTCTTTTTTATATTTTTTCCCGATTCTATTTTTTTTTCTTGTGTTTCAAGCGCTTCTGATTGATCATTATTTAATTGTTCATCGCCTGTTATATTATTTGTTTTTTGAGACATAATCATAATAAATGAGAAATTTTTAAATTAATTTAAAAAATGAAAAATTTTATAATTAAAATTATATAATTTATAATTTTTTAAGTTTTTTCATTGCTTGATTTACGACCGCTTCCCATAGTTTTTCTTACATTACCCCTTCTGGTTCGAGAATTAGTTTTTGTTCTTTGTCCTCGAACTGGTAAATTTTTATTATGGCGAGTTCCACGATAACAATTAATTTCTTTTAATCTTTTAATATTAACCAAAATCTCTCTTTTTAAATCCCCTTCCACTTTTAATTTTTCAATAATATTTTTTAAAATATTTACATCTTCTTCATTTAAATCTTTACACTTTGTATTTGGATTAATTTTAGTTTGAGCTAAAATTTTATTAGACAAAGAATGTCCAATGCCAAAAATATAGGTTAAGCCTATTTCTATTCTTTTATCTTTTGGTAAATTTATACCCGCTATTCGAGCCATAAAATAATAAGTTAAAAGTGTAAAAAATCAAAATATAAAACGACAATGCAAAAATAAAAATAACCTTGTGATGTGTAAAAATTTTCAATTTTAATTTTTATTTTAATTTTAGCAAAACGTTTATCCTTGTCTCTGTTTATGTTTAGCGCTTTTTTTACAAACAACGACAATCCGTTTTCCACGACGAATTATTTGACATTCTTTACATATTTTTTTAACCGAGGTGCGCACTTTCATAAAATAAAAATTAAAAATCAAAATGTAAAATACATAATACAAAAAAATAAATTAAATATAATTTATCGATTTAAGTCTATTTTAGACAACGCTTTAGTTATTTTTTCATTAATGTCCACATTATCTATAAAATTTTTTATTAAAAATTAAATTTTACATTCACTTAAGATCGAAAAATAATTCTTCCTTTTGATAAAT
>JAGVFS010000044.1 GCA_020057535.1 Patescibacteria group bacterium | reverse complement strand
ATTATAAAATTCTTTATTTTAGCCAAAATAATTTTTTTATTTAAAAAATAAAATGGCTTATTTAAGAGAAATTAATAAAATTTGCCAAAGTTTAGTTATAATGATATTATATAAAAAATAATATTTTAAAGTATAAACTATTTAAAAAAAAATTCAAACTTTTATTGCATCGGAAAAAATAATGGTAAATCAATGATAAAAAATATCAAAGCTCAAATTTCAAAACCACAACATAAATGTTAAAATAACATACAAAATTATTTAATAAAAATTAAAAAAATAAAATTAGGATTAAATTTTAATAGTTTTTAGTTTTAGATAGGTTTTGACATTTAACATTTAAATTTTAAGATTAATTTGTCGTTTGAATTTGAAATTAGGTTTTGCAAAAAATTTTTTTAAAATTTTTATTTATTTTATGTTTAAAAAAACAATTTTAAAAAACGGTTTAAGAATTATCACAAGCAAAATGCCTGGAATGAAATCTGTGGCTTCTATTATTTTAATTGGCGCTGGATCAAGATATGAAAACAAAAATAACAACGGAATTTCTCATTTTTTAGAACACATGTTTTTTAAAGGAACAAAAAAAAGACCTACCGCAAAACAAATTTCAGAAACAATTGAAAAGATTGGGGGACAATTCAACGCTTTTACTTCCATTGATCACATGAGTTTTTGGACAAAAGTGCCAAAAAAACATTTTAAATTAGGAATTGAATTTCTTTCAGATTTAGTTTTAAATTCTTTAATAGAATCAAAAGAAATTGAAAAAGAAAAAGGGGTAATTCTTGAGGAGATTAATATGTATTTAGACAATCCTCAATCTTATGTTTCTATTTTAATTCATCAGTTAATGTGGAAAAACCAAACTTTAGGGTTTGATCCATTAGGAAAAAAAGAAATTATAAAAAAAATTACTCAAAAAGATTTTGTAAAATATATTCAAAATTTATGTCAACCTTCAAATATGGTGGTTAGCGTGGCTGGAGATATAGAACACAGGCAAATAGTTGAAGAAGTGGAAAAAATATTTAATAAAATTAAAAACAATCCGACAAAAAAAATCATAAAAACAAAAGATTGTCAAAGTAAACCGCAAATTTTATTGTACAAAAAAGATACAGACCAAGCGCATCTATGTTTAAGTTTAAAATCAAACGAATTTTTTTATAATAATTCTCAAAAAACAGTTTATCAAATTTTAAATACTATTTTAGGAGGAACTATGAGTTCAAGGCTTTTTACGGAAATTAGAGAAAAAAAGGGATTGGCTTATTATATTTATTCTTCTCTTGATTATTTTAATGAAACAGGGGCCTTGATTGTTAGCGCTGGGCTAAATATCAATAAAATAAATCTAGCAATTAAAATAATTTTAAAAGAATTTAATAAATTAAAAAATATTAAATTATCAAAAGTGGAATTAAATAAAATTAAAGAATATTTAAAAGGAAATATGATTTTAGAAACAGATGATACAAATTTTATTTGCAATTGGTATGGAATAAAAGAACTTTTTTCTCCTCAAAAAATACAAACCCTTGAAGAAAAAATAGCTGAAATAGAAATGGTAACTATTAACGACATTCAAAAAGCGGCTAAAAAAATTTTTAAAACCTCTAAATTAAATTTAGCCATTATTGGTAATCTTTCTGAAAACAAAAAAAACTTATTGTCTTTATTAAAAATTTAATATAAAATAATGACAGAAATTATAAACTATATATAAAAAAACAAATCAACTACAAAATTAATTTTCAATATAACAAAATTTAAAATCTCAAAAGTCAAAATCACAACTAAAAATTTAAAATACTATAATTTTTAATTTTTTAATTTTCTTCATCAGCTGACAAGCCTAATTTATAATTTTTTTACGTTGTTATTTTGCATTTTGATTTGATTTTTACATTTTCTCCCCATTAAATATTATTTTAAAAGCTGCGAATTTATGAATAATCATCAAATCACAATTAATATTTCTTCTCTAACAATCATTAAAATAATTGGAATTTTTTTATTTTTAGGATTTTTATATTTAATCCGCGATGTTTTAATTGTTGTTTTTATTTCCGGTATTTTAGCCGCCATTCTTAATCCAATGGTTAATTTCTTACAAAGAAGAAAAATTCCGCGAATTATCGCGATTCTTTTGATTTTCTTTATAATTTTGAGTGTTTTAACTTTAATCGTTATAGCCATTGTTCCAATTTTTGTTGATCAAATTAATCAAATAATAGAAAATTTTCCTCAATGGAAAGAAAAAATATCCGAGCAGTTTTTTAAAATAGAAACTTTAGGGTTTTTAAATATGCGCGATTCTTTACAAAATTGGAGTAAGCAAAATTTAGTTCAAGTTGGAGAAAATGTATTTTTAAATATTATAAATATCTTTGGGAATTTAATTGCTTTTATTTCTGTTTTAGTTATTGTTTTTTATTTATTGCTTGAGGTAGAAGCGATTAAAAAAATTATTCAATCTATTATACCTATAAAATTTCAATCTTACACAATTCGACTTTTTATTCAAATGCAAAATAAATTAAATCTTTGGCTGCGAGGGCAATTAATTTTATGTTTAGTAATAGGAATTTTAAGTTATATTGGACTTTTAATTTTAGGAGTTAAATGCGCTTTATTACTAGCTTTAATTGCTGGAATTTTTGAATTTATCCCCTACCTTGGTCCTATTTTAGGGGCTATTCCAGCCGTGTTTTTAGCCTTTGCTCAAAGTCCTCTTACGGCTTTATTGGTGATTATTTTATATTTAATTATTCAACAATTAGAAAATACTTTATTGGTTCCTAAAATAATGGGTAAAACCGTCGGACTTAATCCAGTGATAATTCTTATTGTTTTTTTAATCGGCGGAAAATTATACGGACCCATTGGGGCGTTATTAGCTATTCCAGTAACTACCGCTCTATCTATTTTAATAAAAGATTATTTTCTCTTAAAAAGAGAAAAAGAAATATTGAACAATAAAACATAAGAGACGTTAAAATAAATTAATTTTGACTTAAAAAAATGAAATTTTTTCAAATATTCTCTGTCTAAAAAATTTACTTAATTATGAAATTTTATATTACTACTCCAATTTATTATGTTAATGATGAACCACATTTAGGACATGCTTATACGACTATTGCGGCAGATGTTTTAACGAGATATCATCGTTTAAAAGGCGATGATATATTTTTTTTGGTTGGCGCTGATGAACATGGATTGAAAATTCAACAAAAAGCTCAAAAAGAAGGAAAAAATCCACAAAGGTTTTGCGATGAAATAGCGGCTAAATTTCAATTTTTATGGAATAATTTAAATATTTCTAATAATATTTTTATTAGAACAACAAATTTAAATCATAAAAGTACGGTTCAAAAAGTTTTACAAACCCTTTTTGATAAAAAACTTATTTATAAAGGAGAATATGAAGGTCTTTATTGTATTGGGTGTGAAGAATATAAAACAAAAATACAATTGATAAATGAAAAATGTCCGTTACATCAAAAAGAGCCAGAATTAATAAAAGAAGAATGTTATTTTTTTAAACTTTCTAATTTTCAAAAAAAAATAATTGAAAAAATTCAAAACAATGAATTTAAAATAGAACCGATTGAACGAAAAAATGAGATTTTAAGTTTTTTAAAAAAAGAAAAATTAGAAGATCTTGCCATTTCGCGAAAAAACGTTAAATGGGGAATACCTTTGCCATTTGACAAATCGCATACGACTTATGTCTGGGTAGACGCATTTTGTAGTTATTTAACCGGAATTAATTGGCAAGGTGATTGCAAAAAAATTCCAAATTTTTGGCCGCCAAATTTACAATTAATGGCTAAAGATATTTTGCGAGTTCATGCAACCATTTGGCCAGCTTTACTTTTAGCTTTAAATATTCCATTGCCGAACAAATTATTTATTCACGGATTTTTTACCATCAACGGACAAAAAATGAGCAAAACTTTAGGGAATATTATTTTGCCTATTGATTTAATTAATAAATTCGGCGTGGACGCAACTCGTTATTTGTTGCTTTCGCAATTTCCTTTTGGACAAGATGGAGATATTTCTATAGAAAAATTAGAAAAAAAATATAATTCCGATTTAGTTAATGGACTTGGAAATTTAGTGTCTCGTGTTTTAACTTTAGCTGAACACAATTTTCTTTCTTTTTCTGATAATAATGATATTAAAAAAGACATTCAAAAAACATTGGAAAAATATGAAAAAACTATGAAAAATATTCAACTTTTTGAAACTTTAAAAATTATTTGGAATTTAATTAGTTTTTACGATAAATATATGGAAGAAAAAAAACCATGGAAAATAAAAAATAAGCCAGAGCAATTAAACAAAATCCTATCCTCTCTTTTAGAGGGAATTTATCATTTAGCGGTTATGGTTTTACCATTTATGCCAGAAACTTCAAAAAAAATTTTTACTCAATTAGGTGTTAAATTTAAAAATCAATCAATTGAACAAATTAAATTTAAAATTAAAAAAGACGAAAATTTATTCCCACGAAAAAAATAATTTTTATATTAGAAATTTTACTTCCAATATTTTTAATATTTTATTATGTTTAATCTAAAATCTACAATTGAAAGTTTGCTTTTTGTTTCCAATAAACCATTTTCAATAAAAAAACTTTCACAATTTGTGAAAGTTAAAGAAAAAGAAATAGAAGAAAAAATTCAAGAATTAATAAAAGAATATAATGATAATCCAAATAAAGGAATTCAAATTATTAAAAATAATTCACAATATCAAATGACAACCAATCCTCAAAATTCCGAAATAATTCAAAAATTCTTAAAAGAAGAAATGACTGGAGAATTAAGTCGACCTTCTTTGGAAACATTAACTATTATTGCTTATCGCGGACCAATTACTAAACCAGAATTAGAACAAATTAGAGGAATTAATTGCGGTTTAATTTTAAGAAATTTGTTAATTAAAGGATTAATTGAAACTAATGAAGATAAAAAATTAAATTTAATTTTTTATACAATTACTTTTGACTTTATGCGTTATTTAGGAATCAATGACATTAAACAACTCCCAGACTATGACAAACTTTCTCAAAATAAAAGTTTAGAAGAATTTTTAAAAGAAATTAAAAAAGAAAATTAGTTTTTTTTAAAATAAATTTTTAATCGCTGTCCAAATTTTTCCGCCAAATTTAGTTATATCTTGATAGGTAACTATTACTATTAATAACATTAATAAAATAAATCCAATATTATGGGTTATATTTTCTATTTCTTGATTAATCGCTTTGCCTCTAATTTTTTCAATCACTAAAAAAAATATTCTTCCGCCATCTAACGCTGGAAATGGAATAAAATTAATTATCGCTAAATTTAAAGAAAGTAAAGCGATAAATTGAAGAATATAAATAAATCCCAACTTAGTTATTTGTCCTGTCATTACAGCAATTCCGATTGGTCCGGCAATATCTTCTGTCATTGTTTGATGAATAATTAAATTTTTAATTAATGAACAAAAAACTTTTATTATCTCAAAAGTTAAAAAAAATGTAGTTTTAGCTCCTAAATAAATAGCTTTATACCAAGGATAAGAAACAACGCCAATATTTGCCAATTGAACTCCTATTATTTTTCCATCAACTTTTTCAGAAAATTCTGGATAAATTTTTTTTTCTAAAATTTGATCCCCTCTTTTAATTTTTACTAAAACTTCATTTTTTAAATCTTTTATATATTTTTGGAATAAAGAAATTTCTTTAAATTTTTGTCTATCTATTTCAAAAATAATATCTCCTGCTTGAATTCCGGCTTTTTCGGCTGGAGAGGCTTTTGAAACCGACATAATTTGAATTTGTGGTTGACTAACTTTTTTTGCTCCCTGAATTGTTTTTTCATTTATAGCTTGCGGAAAACCAATCATAAATCCAATCGAAAATAACACAAATGCCAAAAAAACATTCATTATCACTCCAGCGGAAATAATCGCTATTTTTACTCTAATTTTTTTTGAAGCAAAACTGTCTTTTTCGAAAGGATCTCCTCCTTCATCGCCTTTAATTTTACAAAATCCCCCCAAAGGAATCCAATTTAAAGAATAAAGCGTCCCCCCTTTTTTTATACCAAAAATTCGTGGAGGAAAACCAAGACCAAATTCTTCCACAGTAACACCCATTTTTCGAGCAACAAAAAAATGTCCAAATTCATGGACAAATACTAATAAACTCAAAATTAAAATAAAAATGATAACAGTTAAAAACATAAAAACAATAGAAACATAAAAATACAAAAGGCACTGTCGTAATTTTTAATTTTTATTAATTCTATAATTCTGCATTTGTAATTCTTAATTTATAATTCATTTTTTAAATCGTCATTATTACTTTTTCTTTTTTTTCTGCTATATTTTTAATTTTTTCATTATATTCATCAGTAGTTTTATCAAGATTTTTAAAATAGCGATATTTTTCATCTTCTGAAATTTGTTTTTCTCGCTCTTGTTGTTGTATTTTATTTCTTATTTCGTCTCTTAATTGTCGAATATTTACTCTCGCTTGCTCGGCTTTTTGATGAATTATTATAGCAACTTCTTTTCTTAATTGTTCGGTCATTGGCGGAATATTTATTCTTATTATTTCCCCCTCTGTCAACCAAGAAAGATTTAAATTAGACATTGAAATAGCTTTTCCGATTTCCTTTAAAAGACATTTATCCCAAGGTTGAATAATAATTGTTTTTATATCAGACACATTAATATTTGCCAATTGTTTAAGGGGCATTTGCGTGTTATAAACTTCGACCATTAAATTTTCAACCAAAGCCGGATTTGCTCGACCAATTCTAAGTTTTTCTAAGTCTTTTTCAAAAAAATTAATCACTTTTTCAAATTCTAATTTCTGTAATTCAATCATAAAAAATTAAGAATTATGAAATTAAAAATTAAAATACAAAAATAGATAATACAAATTTCTAATCTCAAAATCTTAAAAAACACTTTTTATATTTTTATGTTTTAGTATTTTTCCCAATAATTTCTTCTGTTACATTTCGTGGAACTGGAGCGTAATGAGAAAATTCCATTGAATAAGACGCTCTCCCTTGACTAATAGAACGTAAATTAGTGACATAACCAAACATGCTTGCCAAAGGAACTTCAGCGTCAACAATTTTCATATTTCCTCTGTCACTCATTTGTAAAATTTGGCCTCTTTTAGAACTTATATCTCCGATAATTTCTCCGACAAAATCTTCTGGAACAACTACTTCCATTTTCATAATTGGTTCCAAAAGAATTAATCCAGCCGCTTTAGCCGCAATTTGCAATCCACGATTTGCCGCTATTTTAAACGCTATTTCTGAAGAATCAACTTCGTGAAAAGAACCATCATAGACCGCTACTTTAAAATCAACCATTGGATAATTAGCTAAAATTCCAGTTTCCATGCATTCTTTTATTCCTTTTTCAATAGCTGGAACATATTCTCTTGGAATAGCTCCTCCTTTTAATTCATTAATAAATTCAAATCCTTTGCCTCTTTCTTGCGGTTCAACTCTAAGCCAGCAATGTCCGTATTGACCACGTCCTCCAGATTGATGAATATACTTTCCCTCACCAATAGCTTCTTTTGTAATTGTTTCTTTGTAAGCTACTTGAGGAGCTCCAACATTTGCTTCAACATTAAATTCTCTTTTCATTCGATCAACAATAATTTCTAAATGTAACTCTCCCATTCCAGAAATAATTGTTTGTTTAGTTTCTTCATCGGTTTTAATTCTAAAAGTTGGATCTTCGGCAGACAATTTTGCCAAAGCTGTTCCCATTTTTTCTTGATCTTGTTTTGTTTTTGGTTCAATCGCAATAGAAATAACCGGCTCTGGAAAAATTATTGATTCTAAAACAATCGGATGATTTATATCAGTTAAAGTATTTCCAGTTGTTGTTTCTTTTAATCCGACTACTGCAGCAATATCGCCCGTGGAAATTTCAGAAATTTCTTCTCGATGATTAGCGTGCATTCTAACAATGCGTCCGATTCTTTCTTTTTTTTCTTTGCTTGCGTTAAAGACATAAGAACCGGCTTTAATTACTCCAGAATAAACTCTAACAAAACAAAGAGTTCCAATAAAAGGATCTGTGGCAATTTTAAAAGCTATCGCGGATAAAGGTTCTTGTTCGTCGGCTTTTCTTATTTCTTTTTCTTTTGTTTTTAAATTTTCTCCTTCCACTGGAAGTAATTCAATTGGAGAAGGTAAATAATCAACAACAGCATCTAATAATAATTGCACTCCTTTATTTTTTAAAGCTGAACCGCAAAGAACCGGAATTATTTTATTTTCAATTGTCGCTTTTCTTAAAATTTTTTTTAAATCTTCGATTGAAATTTCTCTCCCTTCTAAAAATTGATTCATTAAATTATCATCATTTTCAACAATTGCCTCGATTAATTTATTGCGATATTCTTTTGTCCTTTCTTTCATTTCTTCTGGAATTTCTTGTTCTTTTATTTCTTTGCCCATTTTATCTGTAGAAATAATAGCTTTTTGTTTTAATAAATCTATTACACCTTTAAAATTTTCTTCAGCGCCAATAGGTAATTGAATTGGATGAGCATTTGGATTTAATCTTTCATGAATTGAATCTAAATCAGCATAAAAATCAGCTCCCATTCGATCCATTTTGTTAATAAAAGCAAGACGAGGTACATGATATTTATCCGCTTGATGCCAAACAGTTTCAGATTGAGGTTCCACTCCAGCTACTCCGTCAAAAACAACAACTCCACCATCAAGCACTCGAAGACTTCTTTCTACTTCAACGGTAAAATCAACATGTCCCGGAGTATCAATAATATTGATTTTACAATCTTTCCAAAAACAAGTTGTTGCCGCAGAAGTAATGGTAATCCCCCGCTCTTTTTCTTGTTCCATCCAATCCATTTCAGCCGCGCCTTCATGAACCTCGCCAATTTTGTGTTTTTTTCCTGTGTAATATAAAACTCGCTCGGTCACCGTAGTTTTCCCAGCGTCAATATGAGCGATTATTCCGATGTTTCTTGTTTTTATTAAAGGATAGTTCATAAAATAGGTAAAATTTATTTTAAAAAATTTTACGCAAATTTTTAATAACTTTAAATGTTAATAACCAAACTTTAGTAAAAGTTTATTAATTTTTCTTAAATAAACTATT
>JAGVFS010000066.1 GCA_020057535.1 Patescibacteria group bacterium | reverse complement strand
GTCCATGCTTAACCTTTTGTATTTATTCATATGAATCTAACTTAACATCTTTGGCGCTTCGCGCCAAGAGTGTTGCGTTAGATTCTGGAACCAAACAAAGTTTTTAAAATTAAAAAAATGTAAAATGACATGTAATATATTATGTAAAACAACAATGTAAAAATTTAAATTTTTTATATTTTGTATTTTTTTTATTTAAAATTTGTTATTCGTTACACATTATTAGTTATAAGATTGCTATTTTTCTACATTTATTTACGTCATTACTCGACGTAGATGTTGTGGAATATGAACTAAAATTTCATAAGGAATGGTTTGCGCAAGACTGGCAATATTTTCAATTGAATTTTTATCGTTTTTATTATCGCTAATTATAACAACCTTGTCTTCTAATTTTATATTTGGTATGGATGTAACATCCATAGATGTGATGTTCATACTAATTCTGCCAATAATTGGACAGTAAATATTATTTATTTTTAAAAAACCACAATTAGACAATCTTCTATCCACACCTTCAAAATATCCAACGGGAATTGTTGCAATTATAGAATCATTTTTTGTTTTATAAGTAATATTGTATCCAATATGTTCATTGGCTTTTATTTTTTTAAATGAGCTTACAATGGATTGCATTTGTAAAATTGGTTGTAGATTTAATCTTACTAAAGATGATGAGTTTATACCATACAGACCAAGTCCTAAGCGGACAACATTTCCGTAGGTTTGTTTAAAATAAAATATTCCCGAAGTTGCAAAAATGTGAAAATATTTTATTGTTTGAAAATTTTTTTTAAACAACAAGACAATTTTATTCCATTTTTTAATTTGGGATTCAGTAAAAGTAATATTATTCGCGTCGGCAAAATGTGAACAAACACCTTCTAAATTTATAAATTTATTAGCTTTTACAATTTTAATGGATTCATTAATTTGATTTAATAAAATTCCTTGTCGATGCATTCCAGTATCAATTTTTAAATGAATTTTTATTGTTAATGTTATTTTTTTTGTGATTTCTTGTAGTTGTTCTAAGCTAATTATAGTAAAAATGATACAAGGTAATTTAGAATTTTTAATATTTTCCGATTTAGTAAATCCAATTATTAAAATTTCTGATTCAATGTCATTTTTTCGTAAAATTATCGCTTCATATAAAGAATCAAGAACAAAAAAAGGTATATTTTTTTTGTCTAAAATTTGGGCGATTTCAATAAGTCCATGACCATAAGCGTTGCTTTTTAATACAGGAGCAAATAAAAGTTTTGGATATTTTTGCTGATATTTTTTTAAATTTTCTAGTAATTTTGTTTTAGAAATTAAAATTTCTATAGATGGACTGTAATGAGAAAAATGTTTATTTATTTTTTTAAAAAATTTTAACAATTTCATAAAAGAAATAAAAAAATAAATAAATTTAGAATGTAAAGTAAAATTGAAAATTATCTATTTTTTTATTTTTATAATTTTTAGGTTGATTTTGTCTCCATGATGATATAATACAGTTGAGTTTTTTGCAAAATAGGTTGTTAGATTAGGGATTATTTTCGTAAAAAGTTCAGCAATATTCTTGTGATGTGTAGAATTTTCGTTTCTTTGCTGCATTTATTAGAACACAATTTTAGTAAAAATAAATTCTTTATAAGAATTTATTTTTTTTGTAGCTTTTATTTTAAAAATTGTTACATATTATTTATCTTAAGTCGTTTTAATGTTTGATATTTGTTTTAGAGATTAAGCTAAAATTAAGGTCAATTTCAATAAATATTTTGTTAAAATTTTATTTTGTCGCAAGAATAGATCTTTTATATGATTCTAGATTTTCCAAAGCAATGCCGGTTCCTTTAACTACGCAAAGCAATGAATCATCGGCAACATAGACCGGAACATCAATAGCGCGAGAGAGAAGTTTGTCTATATTTCTTAAAAGAGCGCTACCGCCAGATAAAATAATTCCTTTGTCAATAACGTCTGCTGATAATTCAGGCGGTGTATTAAAAAGAACAGATTTTACAGCATTAATAATACCTGTTAATTCATCTTGAATTGCCGTTGTTACATCATCCGAAGTAATGTTAATAGTTTTTGGCAATCCAGAAATTGTGTCTCTACCGCGAATTTTCATTTTCATTTTATCTTCTAAAAATAAAGCGGATCCAATTTTAATTTTAACATCTTCCGCTGTGCGTTCGCCAATGGCTAAATTATATTTTTTTCGAATAAATTCAATAATTGCGCTATCAAATTTATTTCCTCCTAAACGCACCGAGGTATTGGCTACAATGCCGCCCAAAGAAATAACAGCGATTTCGCTTGTTCCTCCACCCATATCAACAATCATATGTCCAGAAGCGTTACCAATGGGAATATTTGCGCCAATTGCAGCGGCGATTGGTTCTTTAATAATGTAAGCGGCTTTTGCTCCGCCAATAAGCGTGGCGTCAATTACCGCTCGACGCTCGGTGGATGTAATCCCAGCTGGCACAGCAACCATTACTTCTGGTCTAAAAAAATGAATTCCTCCCAAAGCTTTGTTAATAAAATATCGTAACATTGCTTCGGTTGTTCTGTAATCGGCAATAACCCCGTCTTTTAAAGGTTTGCAAGCAATAATAGTGTCTGGCGTTCGTCCTAACATTTCTTTTGCTTCATTCCCAACAGCTAAAACTTTTTTATCAAAAACAGAAATAGCGACGACCGAAGGTTCGTCGATAACAATTCCTCTTCCAGGGACATAAACCAAAGTATTTGCTGTGCCTAAATCAATACCAATTTTTTTAATAAACATATTCTAATAAATTAGAAATTTTAAATTATAGATGTAGCTATTGTATTAGCTAGCGATTAATCGTTTTAGGTGAGATTTTGGATTATAAAATAAGTAAAATTTTCCCATAATTAATTATAATTAAATTTTGTTATTCTGCTTCTCGTTTTTTAAAAATTGCTAAAGGAGTTTTTAAGAGAATTTTTAAATCTAAAAGTAATGACCAATTTTCAATATAATAAACATCTAATCGCGCTTCTTCTTCAAAATTTAAATCAGAACGACCGCTAACTTGAGCCATGCCAGTAATGCCGGGTTTAATATTAAAAAGTTTATTGTGGTATTTTTTATATTTTTTAACTTCTTCAATTTCATGAGGTCGAGGACCAACTAAACTCATTTTTCCTATAAAAACAAGAAAAAATTCAGCCAGTTCATCAATGCTAAATTTGCGAATAAATTTTCCAACCTTAGTAATTCTTGGATCGTTTTTAAATTTTATCATTGGACCGTCATTTCTTATGTTTTTTTCTAACCATTCTTTTGTATATCTTAAATTATGCGCTCCATCAATCATTGATCTAAATTTAAAATAAACAAAAGGTTTTCTTTTTTGTCCGACTCGTTTATATTTAAAAAAAATAGGCCCTTTTGAATCTAT